>JAZRUD010000426.1:0-7509 GCA_045652385.1 Clostridia bacterium | reverse complement strand
CGGTTGCCGCAGGGGCAGGGATTCATGGCCGCCACCAGCATGAAGGACGCGGGATAGGTGCAGCTCATGCGGGCCCGGGAGACGGTGACGATCCCGTCCTCCAGGGGCTGGCGCAAGCTCTCCAGCACGTCCCGATGGAACTCCGGGAATTCGTCCAGGAACAGCACGCCCATGTGGGCCAGGCTGATCTCACCGGGCATGGCGTTGGGCCCGCCGCCGGTGATGGCGGCCGCCGAAGCCCCGTGATGGGGCGAACGGAAGGGACGGGCGGTAACCAGGCCGCGACTGCCCGCCAGGGAATGGATCTTGGTCACCTCCATGCTCTCCGCCATGGTCATGGGCGGCAGGATGGAAGGCAAAGCCCGGGCCAGCATGGTCTTGCCTGAGCCCGGGGTGCCGGACAGGAGCAGGTTGTGGCCGCCCGCCGCGGCGATCTCCGCCGCCCGCTTGGCCGTGGCCTGGCCCTTGATATCCGCGAAGTCCCAGGGATAGGCCGCCTCCTCCGGCATGAACACGGTGGGCGGCTGGGGCTCCATGCCCCCCTCGCCCTGCAAAAAGGACACCAACTGCCTGAGATCGTCCACGGGGAAGATCCTGACCCCCTCCACGCAGGCGGCCTCAGCGGCGTTCTCCCGGGGCACGAAGAAAACGGACTCCCCCGCCTCCCGGGCGGAGATGACCATGGGCAGGACCCCGTTCACGCCCCGCACGTCGCCGTTCAACGCGAGCTCTCCCAAATACACGGCCCGGACGAGAGGAGCCTGTTTCAGCACCCCTTCGGCGGACAGAAGGGCCAGGGCGATGGGCAGATCGTAGACGCTGCCCTCCTTGCGCACGTCCGCCGGAGCCAGGCTCACCGTCACGTGCTGATCGCTGGGGAAGTCGTAACCGGAGTTTTTCATGGCAGAGCGGACCCGTTCCTTGGACTCCTTCACGGCGGCGTCGGGCAGGCCCACCGTCTCATAGGCGTGGAGCCCGCCGGAAATATAGGCCTCCACCTTTACAGGGAAGCCGTTGAGACCCGACAAGCCGAAGCTGTTCGTCTGGGATAGCATAGCGCCTCCTTATCACACCCACCCGTAGTAGAGGATGGACGCCGGTAAAACGTTCTCCAGGAAACCCGCGTAGCCGTAGCTCGTAGGCAGGCCCGAGATGGCGGGATACAAGAGGATGAAGTACACCACCGCCAGGCCCAGCCACGCCCACTTGATCCAGGCTATCTTCCGATTCTCCTGTTCCAGCAGGAAGAAAAGATACACTGTGGACAGGAGGATGAAGGGTACCGTGGCGAAGAAATGGTAGAGGAACACGCACCGGGTCACCAGTACCCAGGGGAGATAGTTGGCCAGGACGCCCACGAACAGGATGGAATGGACCGGGTTCCGCTTCACCTTTCCCAGCACCCACTCGAGGAACAGACACACCGCGCCGACGGCACTGACCCACCAGACGGCGGGGTTGCCGGTGCTGGCGATATTGGAGATCTTGTCCCCGTTGCCGGACACGTAGAACCAGACGCTCTTGAAGGTGAAGGGCCACTGATACCAGGTGCTCTGGCACATATGGGTGGCCGTGAGCTGGCTGTGATAGTTGTACATATCCTTCTGGTTCTTGATCAGGGTCCAAAACATGTCCTTCAGGCCGTAGCTCGTCCGAACGGACGCCTCGTACCTGTAATAGGGGAAGTAGGAAATGAAGTAGATGAGCCCCGGCACCAGTAAGAACCAGAGGCAGCACCAAAGCCCCGTAGTCAGAAGCTTTTTCCAAAACTGGCGGCGTCGCTCGAATGACCCGGGATCGTGGCCCCTATATACCCAGAACAGGGCGTCCAGCAGATGATAGAACAGCACCACGGCCAGGCCAGCCCCCGCGTAACAGCCAATCCACTTGCTGGAGCACCCAAGCCCGAAGGCAACGCCCGAAAGGGCCAAAGGCTTGAGCTTGTCCATGATGGGCGTGGTGTAGAAATCCTGCCGCACGTATTCATACATATAGAAAAACATGAGCAGGATGAAGAACACCCCGTACACGTCGATGGTGGCGATGCGGGTCTGGGTAAAGTGCATGCAGTCGAAAGCCCAGAGCCCCGCCGTGATGAAAGCGAAGTCCGTCCGCTTGAAGATGCGCTTGGCGAAGACGTACATAAGCGGGATCATCCCCACGCCGAACAGGGCCCCCATGATCCGCCAGCCGAAGGGCTTCATGCCGAAGATCAAAATGCCCAGGGCGATGATGAGCTTCCCGAGGGGCGGATGGGTCCACTCGTAGACGGACATGTTGTGGATGTTCTCATACGCCGTGCGGGCGTGATAGATCTCGTCGAAGATCATGCCGTTGAAGTAGCTGGGCTCCTCCGGCACGGTATCCTGCTCGTCCACCAGGTTCAAGGCCGTCTGATTGTCGTTGAGGATCTCCGTCACGGCGACGGGCAGCAGCCGGCCGGCCGAGAAGAAGGCTACCTCGTTCATGGCCACGGTCTGATCCTTCACGCTGACGATCAGATACCGGGTGGTCATGTTCACTTGAGCCTTCTGCCATTTGAACATGTTCCCCTGGTCCATGGCGTACTGCTCCCCGGAATCGTCGTCTCCCAGGAAGCGGATGGTCCCCTGGGCGATATTGCCGTTGAACCAGATCTCGTCGATGTCCACCACCTGGCCGAAATCCAGCGTGAATCGGTCCCCGGGTTCCCCCCGGTAGACCGTGGTGGGGAAAGACAGGGTGCCCAGGTTCAACAGGGCGATCACGGTGTAGACGAGGGTGAGAACGATCAGCAGGAGCTTGTCCAGCTTCAGCAGCTTTTCGCTCTGCCCCTTCTCGAAGAGGCTCAGTATTTCGTATTTCGGAGAGGCGTGTTTCTTCATTTTTTCAGTCCCTCCTCGACGAACGTGTAGAGTTTGGAAGGCTTTTCGTTCTCCTCCCGCAGCAGGAGCCCCTTCAGCCGTCCCTTGAGATCATGGAGCATATCCGCCGCCACATAGCCGAAGCAGAGGCACACGATCACCTCCACCCCGGACCAGAACCGCAGCACCGTGTTGTGCTCCCGGCCGCCTCGGATGACGCTCATGGCCTCGTTGCTCACCACGTACTGGGCCATCATCTCGTTGAGGAAGGTGGTCACGGTGAACAGCAGCGCGATCAGCAGCAGCCGCTTGTCCTTATAGTAGGCGTAGGCGAACAGGAGCATGACCAGGATGGGCACTACGTACCTTTCGTGCATGTAGTGACCGAAGGTGAAGATCAGTGCCATAGTCAGCGACGCCGCCAGGAACAGGAAGCCCTTGTCCTCGTTCAGAGGTTTTCCGAGCTCCTTCTGGGCCCGGCTGCGGCGGTAAACGGTCATGAACCCGCAGAATATGGCTAGGATGATGGCGATGGTGCCGAACTGCTTGAAGGTCAGGAAACGGGGCACGATGTACTCCCCGGCCCGCTTCCAGTTGGCGCCGCAGAAGGCGAAGTAGTTGTAGGCCTCCACGGTGGCGTAATCGTAGTGAGAGGAAGCGGTGAGGAACCGCCCCACGAACCAGAACAGCCCCTCGTCGCCCTTGAAGGGCAGGGAGATGAGCAATATCACCGCCACGGCCGAAAGGGCCGCCAGGACCATGTTCCCCAGGTCCTCCCGAGCCTCCTTCTCTCCCCAGCGGATGAGGAACAGGTGGGCGATGGCGTACACCGGTCCGAACATGAGGGCTTGCCACTTGGTCGTGACGGCCAGGCCGAAGACAACGCCGGAAAGGATGGTCTTTTTATCCAACAGCAGCAGGAAGCTGATCACCAGCCACAGCGTCAGGATGGAGTCGATCTGGCCCCAGGCCCCCGTGAGGAACAACAGCGCCGGGTTCAAAAACACCAGTCCGCCCAGGATCAGGGCGCCGGAATTGTTGATCCGCTGCCGGCGGGCGAAGTTCATAAGCAGCAGAGCCAAGCCAAGATCAGCCGCCACCGCCGGGAGCATGTAGAGGAAGATGCCGAAGACGCCGCCCGTGTCCACCCGAAGCACATTCAGGACAGCCGAATACCCGCCCAGGAACAGCATATAGCCCGGGGGATAGTCGTACCAGTCGTGGCCCTCCGCCCAGTAGAAGGACCGGGTACCGTTGCGGGCGATGTCTTGGCCCCAGCTGATGAAGCAGCCCATGTCGCTGTCGTGACCCCGGAACAGGGCGCAGAGGACCAGCCGCAGCAGCACGCCCACCACCACGATGAAAACGAAGCCGCCCCAGTAGGCCTTGTCGGGCAGGGTCTTGCCCGTGAGGAGCCGCCGGTTGCGGTAGACCCCGAAGATCAGCAGGACGCCGGAGAGCACCGCCGCCCAGACGATGACGGCGAAGAAGGACTTATAGTGCTCCTCGTCCCGAAAGGCGTCGTCCCCGTCGTCGTCAGAACCGCCCCAGGCTTCCAGCAGCTGATAGCGACCCTCGTCGGGGGAACCGGCGCGCAGCGAAACGTTCCGAAAGCGGACCGTGCCCCGGCTGGCCTCGGAGTAGCCCCCCAGCCGCAGGGCCAGGATGGCCTCGGTCTGGCCCGGTTTGGTTTCGAAAAACAGCTTTTCCTCGGTGAAATCGCCGTCGCCCAGGAGCCCGTCGGAATAGACGCAGCTTTTGTCCAAACTGTAGTTGTCGATGGACAGGGACGCGCCCCGGCCCTCCGTCACGCCCTCCGTGGCGATCTCGCCGGTCAGCACATAGAGGGAACCTTCCTCCACGGCGACCTTCCGGCAGAGCCGAAGATCGTCCGCCACGCCGGAACGGAGCGTGACGACGCCGGTTTCGTCCCCATAGGCTTCGTATTGATTCTCAAAGGAGGTCACGTACCAGCCATCGGGCAGGCCACCCGGTGCGCTGGCAAGATCGTAGGCGGTGGCGACGGGCGCGCCTCCTCCCCTGTTCTTTTTGAAATAGAACCCCGCCGCGACGATCACAGCCACAGCCAGCACCGCCACGATGGCGCTCAGGATCTTCTTCTGCACGATCTATCCTCCGATCCCTCTTATAGGGATATATTTCCTCATATGTATGATAGCACAAAGCCGCTATATATTGCAATCCATTGTCAAAAAGGGTTCACATTGTACGATTCTTCGACAAATTGAAGCGGCGGCACCCGGCGAGCGCGCATCATATATGCGCCTGCAGCGCAGCCGCAGATACATGTATCCTCCGGTTTTCCGTTTTGCAAAACCGCAGGGTATGCAAAACGCCCCTCCGGGCGGGAAAGGCGTGCTTGGCGGCTATGCGGTTTCAGAAAGCGCCGGGGAGATGGACGACGCGCAGGGGCTTCGTATACACCTCGATCACGTCGAAGCGGGTGTGTGCGTCGGGGTCGCGGCGGGCCTTCAGATACCCCTGGGCGGCCCGGGTGAGGAAGAGACGCTTTTGCGCCGTGACGGCGTCCCGCGGCAGGCCGTAGTCCATGCGGGAACGGGTCTTGACCTCCGTGAAGACGAGGGTGCCCGTCCGCCGCTCCCGGGCTACGATGTCGATCTCGTAGCGGCCGCAGCGCCAGTTCCGGTCCAGTATGCGGTAGCCGTGGCAGAAGAGATACCAGGCGGCCAGCCGTTCCCCCCATCTGCCCGCGTTCATGGGACGAAGTGGCCGATGAAGCTCCTGCGATGGATGGGACAGGGACCGTACTCCCGAAGGGCGGCGATATGCTCCGCCGTGCCGTAGCCCTTGTTGCGGGCGAAGCCGTACTGGGGATAGAGGGCGTCCTGCTCGATCATGTATCGGTCTCGTGCCACCTTGGCCAGGATGGACGCTGCGCCGATGGAGTACGTGAGGGCATCCCCGTGGATGAGCGGATGCTGCCTGGCGGGGATGTCGAGCCCCCTCAGGGCGTCGATGAGCACGTCGGTGACGGGCACGCCGATCTGGGCGAAAGCCTGGGCAAAGCCCCGTTTGGTGGCCTCCAGGATATTGATTTCGTCGATGGTCTCCGGCCCCATCCAGGCGGTGGAGTGGGCTAAAGAGGTGTCTAAAATCTGCTCGTAGAGGCTCTCGCGGCGCTTCTCGGAGAGCTTTTTGGAGTCGTTGATATACGGGAGCAGGGGCTCCGGGGGCATGACCACGCAGCCCACCACCACGGGGCCCGCCAGGGGGCCGCGGCCCACCTCGTCCATGCCGGCCAGCACGACGCCCGGCTGATCCCAATAGGTCTTATCTATTTTGGAGAGCTCCGCAAGGCGCAGGAGCTCCTTTTCGCTGATCTTCATGCTTATTGCTCCGGTATCGTGTCCAGGGTGACTCTGGCGATCTTGCCGCCCCTGAATTCGTCCAGGACGATCCGAGCCGCCCGTTCCGTGTCCAGCACGCCGCCGGACAAAAGGAAGCCTCGGCTTCTCGCCACCGCCTCCAAAAGCTCCTCTTCTGGCGTGTCGACGGCGATCTTCTTGTACCGGTCCATGAGCGCCTGGGGCGCCAGCTCCCTAAGGCGGACCAGGAGCTTACGGGCCAGCTCTTCCCCATCCAGGATGTCGTCGTTGATGGAGCCCAGAAAGGCCAGGGACAGGGCCTTTTCCTGATCCTCCAGCTTGGGCCAGAGGAGCCCCGGGCTGTCCATGAGTTCGAGGTAGGCGTTGACCTTCACCCACTGCTTCGACCGGGTGACGCCGGGGGTGTCGCCGGTCTTGGCTCTATTCTCCCCGGCGATGCGGTTGATGAAGGTGGATTTGCCCACGTTGGGGATGCCCACCACCATGATCCGGACGGTCTTTTTGACCCCCTTCTCCTCCATACGCTTCACCTTGTCGGCCACAGCCCGCTCCATGAGCGACACGGCCTGCTTCTTCCCGGCGGCGCCTGTGGAGACGATGGGCGCGGCGAGAAAGCCCTTCGCCTTGTAGTATTCCACAAAGCGGCGGGTCATGGCTTCGTCCGCCAGGTCCGCCTTGTTGAGCAGGATCAGCTGGGCTTTATTGGCGAACAAGCTGTCGAAGTCTGGGTTCCGGGACGCCTCCGGCGCCCGGGCGTCCACGATCTGGGCCACGGCGTCCACCAGTTTCAAGTTTTCCTGGAGCATCCTTTTGGCTTTGGCCATGTGCCCCGGATACCAGTTTATTCCGACCTTACTTAACTTTTCATTGTTACTACTTTTCTCCATAAAAAAACATCCTTATATCACTCACTTTAATATTTTTATTTTATTATTTTCATTGATTTTTTCAATTTTACCTTTTTTTAATAAATATGCTTCACCATATAAATAGTTATTATCATCTATTAATATGTAAGAACCATTATTAATTCCATATACTGTTCTAGTATTTGTATCAGGCAAAACTATATCCTCAATAAATCTTTTTCCATCCAAAATATAATTATTAAATTCATCATAATGAGGTAGAATATTAATATTAGTTAATCCTAATCCTTTTAGTGTTCTATTAAAATTTGGGTCTAAAGATTCTCCTTCTAATTCCGGAATACAATATACACTATCAGCCATATTCATTGCACCAGAACTTCCACCAATAATAAATGCTTTTGTATTTTTTATTTTTTCTCTTAGTTT
>JAZRUD010000425.1:0-1222 GCA_045652385.1 Clostridia bacterium | reverse complement strand
GGGGATGCCCGTGGCTTCGGCGAAGGCTTTGAACTCCTCGTGGGCCTCGCTGTATCTCACGCCGCCGCCGCAGATCAGCAGCGGCTTCTTCGCGGCACGGATGACCTGGGCTGCTTCGGCCAAGGCCTCCGCCTCCGGCAGCCGCCGGGCCAGGCGATGGACCCGCTTTTGGAAGAAGGATTCGGGATAGTCGTAGGCTTCGCCCTCCACGTCCTGGGGAATGGCCAGGCACACGGCGCCGGTGTCGGCGGGGTCCGTCAGCACCCGGAAGGCGGACAGGAGCGCGCTCATGAGCTGCTCGGGGCGAACGATGCGGTCCCAATAGCGGCAGACGGCCCGGAAGGCGTCGTTGGTGGAGATCGAAAGGTCGTGGATCTGCTCGATCTGCTGGAGCACCGGGTCCGGCTGGCGGCAGGCGTACACGTCGCCGGGCAGGATCAGCACCGGGATGTTGTTGGCCGTGGCGGTGGCGGCGGCGGTGACCATGTTAGCCGCGCCGGGGCCCACGGAGGAGGTGACGGTGATGATCTTCTTCCGCTTCATCTGCTTGGCGAAGGCCACGGCGGTGTGGGCCATGCCCTGCTCGTTCTTCCCCTGCCAGACCTTGAGATGTCGGGTCTCCTGCCGAAGCGCCTGTCCCAGGCCAACCACGTTGCCGTGGCCGGGGAGCATGATGACGCCCTCCACGAAGGGATGCTCCTTGCCGTCGTAGGCGATGTACTGGTTCTCCAGAAAACGTACCAGGGCCTGGGCCATGGTCAAGCGAACGGTCTTCATGCGTACCTCCTGATGAAATGTGGTTCAGCCTTTGAAAATGTGGTCGTTGGCGTCCGGCTTCCAGAGCCAGGCGTGCTCGGGGTCGTCGATGCGGGTCTTCTCCCAGGGGTTCCCCTCCAAATGCCGGATGCCCCAGGCGTAGCACATGGCGTAGCCCGGCGCGGCGCACTGGGAATGGAAGCCGCGGTTGATCACGGCGAGGCCGTTGTGGCGGGTCTCGTAGATCTCTCCGTTAGCAAAGCCCGCGCCGAAGCCCTGGGGATGGTCGAAGCGGTAATAATACACCTCCGGCTGGGGGTGATGATGGGGCGGATAGGAGGACCACTTGCCGGGGAAGTTCAGCACCTCGCCCAGGACCATGTTGGAAAAGGGCGCGTTCTCGTAGTCGAAGAAGGTCTTGATCTCCCGGCGCATGGCGCCCATGAGCTCCCCGTTGGCCCCGGCG
>JAZRUD010000424.1:0-1797 GCA_045652385.1 Clostridia bacterium | reverse complement strand
CCCTTCCAATGGGTCGTAGTGGAAGTGATGGGCCGCTTGCCCTCTTCCTCAGGACCCACGTGGGCCATAATATAATCTGCATGACGCTCCAGCGCCGCCAAAATCTCATCCACCAGCGCGGGTTCCTCACAAATTTCAATAAAATACTGGAAGCCCAACAGGATATACTTGCGTCCCCACATATCCCAGCCGTCAAACTCTGCTTCCACGCTATAGGTACTGAAGCGTCCCAGTTCATCCTGAGCCGTCAGCATGTCGCGCACCGTCTCGGTCAGCACCTCATACAGCGCCGGATTCTTGGTATAGGCATAGGTCATGCAGGCGCCTCGCATCATTTTGCCCCAATATTCGCAGCGCCAACCCTTATCGGAATCGTCCACGTTGGAACGGAACTGCTCCACGAACAGCTTCCACAGCGGGGCATCCATCAGCTGCAGATCTTCAATATAGCGGGCGCCCCAGTCCATGCGGCCCTGATAGCTCTGGCTGCCTGCGGGCAGTTCAAACAACGCATCGGTAGCTTCGCGAGGTCCGTAGGCGGAAATCGCCTGTCCCACAGCCCGTCCTGTATATTCGTTCATAAAATCCTCCGCCGTTTTAGTCATGGTCACGTTCACACGGTCATCCTTAAAACTAAAGGTCCACACGCCATTACCAAAATATTTATCGATCAGCTGCACCTTGATCTGCAGCTTCTGGGGCTCCACCCAGGCTGCCGATGCAGCACAGTCGTAGAAATTGCCGGGGGCATACACGCTGCCCACCTCATCGGAATAGCCCTCCTCGGGGAACTTGCCGAATTCGTTGTAGCCAAAGCCAAAGGGCAGCACCTTCTCACCGGTGGCGTTCACGTAGGTGATGCGTCCCTTGCCCTCTTCAAAATCGAACTTCACCCGGGTAATGCCCATGGGGTTCTCCTCCAGGCGATAGGTCCTTTGGGCGATCTCGCCGGCAAAGGCACTCTCCTCCGGTCCCGGAAGATGACTGAGCTTGAGGCCGGCTACATAGGTTTGCAGCTGAGCTGCAAAATCGCTCTCGGCCGCTGCCTTGGCGGCATCGTTCGTATCCAGCTTATCGATGATATGATGATACAGAGCGTGGAAGATCATTTGTTTTGCGATGGGGTTGCCCTGGCAGTCAGCGTTGACCACGCAGACCAGGTCGTGCTCGGGATCGCAGATGCCGAACTGGCAGCCCATGCCGTTGAAGAAGAAGCGGCCGTTTTTGCTGATCCAGAATTGATAGCCGTAGCCGTATTTATCGAAGGTGTGCAGACCCCATTCATTGTTATCCACTTGGCGGCGGGTAGCCTCGGCCAGGTATTCGGCGTTCATGTAGCGCTTGCCCTCCCAGGTGCCCTGGTTCATGACGAACTGAGCGAAGGCCAGCAGGTCGCGGCTGGTGCATAGGATGGCGGAGTCGCCCCAGGAGTGGCCGCCGGGCGCCTTGAGGCAGTAGGCCTCTTCGGAAAAGCCGATGTGACGGAAGATGCGCTCGCGAAGGAAGTCCATGAAGGGCATGCCGGTGATGCGCTCCACCACAGCGCACATCATGTAGGATCCGGAACTGTCGTAGTCGAACTGAGTTCCCGGGATCTTATCGGGTTTAGCGCGGAAGTATACTTCCAGACGGTCGTCGGTACGGGCGGTGAACCAGTTCACATGGTTGGAATGGGCGGTAGACATGGTGAGCATGTCCCGCAGAGTAAGCTCCGCCAGCTTGGGATCCACATCGTCGGGGGTGTATTCGGGGAACAGATCCACAAAGCGATCGGTGAGCTGCAGCTTGCCGTCTTCG
>JAZRUD010000423.1:0-3067 GCA_045652385.1 Clostridia bacterium | reverse complement strand
CGCCCTGGCCGCGGCGGCCACGGCGGTGACCAACATGCTGGCCATCTCACGCACCAGCCAAGGGGCCAGCCGCATCAATATCGGCACGCTGAACGCCGGCACCGGCCGGAACGTGATCCCCGCCGAGGCGGAGATGCGGGTGGAAACCCGGGGCAAGACCACGGCCATCAACGAGTACATGGAGGCGGCGGCGAAGCGGGTCTGCGAGGCGGCGGCCCAGATGTACGGCTGCACCGTGGAGACCGTGTACATGGGCGGCGCGGGGAACGTGACCTGCGACAAGCCCTTGGTGGATCGGACCATCGAGGTGCTTTCCAAGGTCCCCGGCGTCACCAAGGTGCTGCCCGACGTGGACTTCGGCGGCGGCGAGGACGTGACCACCATGATGGCGGACGTACAGGCCCACGGCGGCATGGCCACGGAGCTGGTGTTCTGCATGCCCCTGAAGGCGCCCCACCACAACGGCTGCTTCGACGTGGACGAGAAGGTCATTCCCCTGGCGGCCCGGATCTTCGCAGCGCTGGTGCTCAGCGTGTCCGGTGATCCTATACAGAAATAAAAGCCTAAGGCCGGACTCTTTCCGGCCTGTTTCATTGCATATCAAGGAGGTTTATACATCATGGCTGAACTGAAAGAACTGATCCAAAAGTACCTGCCCCAGGTCCTGGAGCATCGCCGCTACATCCACGCCCATCCCGAGCTCACCGGTCAGGAGAAGGAGACCGCCGCCTATATCGCTCAGGTGCTCCGCGACATGGGCCTCAAACCCGTGGAGAACGTGGGCGGTTATGGCGTGGTGGCGCTCATCGAAGGGCGCGGCCCCGGCAAGGTGGTGGGGCTTCGGGCCGATATCGACGCCCTGCCGCTGACCGAGTGCACCGGCCTCCCCTATGCCTCCCAGAATCCGGGCGTGGCCCACTCCTGCGGTCACGACACCCACGCCGCCATGCTGCTGGGCGCGGCCTATGTGCTCAACGAGCTCCGCGACCAGTTCGACGGCACCGTGAAGCTGATCTTTCAGCCCGCTGAGGAGGACCCCATGGCCAGCGGCGCCAAAAAGATGATCGAAGCAGGCGTGCTGGAGAATCCCCATGTGGACGGCATGTTCGGCCAGCACGTGTGGCCCCAGTACGAGGTGGGCCAGCTGGCCGTTCGCAACGGCGCCATGATGGCCTCCTCCGATCGGTTCTTCATCACCGTGAAAGGCAAGAGCAGTCACGGCTCCGCCCCGGAGAACGGCATCGACGCTATCGCCATCTCCGCCCAGGTGATCTCAGCCCTGCAGAACATCGTGTCCCGGAACGTGAGCCCCCTGGACAGCGCGGTGGTGACCATCGGCAAGATCACCGGCGGAAACCGGTACAACGTGATCGCGGATACGGTGAAGATGGAGGGCACCTGCCGGAACCTGAACCCCGTCGTGCGCAAGCAGATGCCCGCCCGGATCGAAAACATCGTAAAGGGTGTCAGCGAGGGCATGGGCGGCAGCTACGAGTTCCAGTATTTCATGGGCTACTCCCCCACGGTCAACGACCCCAAGCAGTTCGAGCTGGTGTGCGAGACCATCAAGGAGACCCGGGGCGAAGACGCGCTGGTCATTCCCGCCTCCTCGGCCCTCGGCGGCGAAGACTTCTCCTTCTACTGCGAGAAGGTGCCCAGCGCTTTTATCTGGCTGGGCTGCCGGGATCCGAAGATGCCCCTTGACAAGCTGGTGCCCATCCATAACGGCGGCTTCGCGCCCATGGAGGAAGCCCTGCCCATCGGCATGGAGGTCATGGTTGCTTCCGCGCTGAAGTTTTTGAATCGATAGATCGCTGCAGCTGCGCCCTTGCGGCGTCCAAACGGAGAAACATAAAAAGGGATCAGATACTTCTGATCCCTTCTTATTGTTCTTTTTGCCCAGCTTTCAGCCGTGTGTGTACAGCAATTACTCTGCTACGACCGGGGACTCGGGGGCGTTGTTGCGGATGCTCTCGATGCCCTTGAGGCAGCCGGCCTTCGCTTTGTAGCTTTCGCCGGTGAGGATGATCTCCCCGTTGGCGGCCTTGAGACGGAAGCGGAACTCGCCCGCCTTGTCCTTATAGACCTCGAACTTGGGATTCTTGCAGGCGGAACCTTCCACGGTCTGATCCTCCAGCCCGGCGGCCACGGCGTTCTTGCGGACGCTCTCGATGCCGTTCTTGCAGGCGGATTCAGAGGAATAGGTCTCGCTGACGCCGATGATCTCTCCGTTGCCGGCTTTCAGCACGAAACGGGAGCCCTTTTCATTGGTTTTCATCACAAATTTGCCCATAGGAAATCGCCTCCTTTAAATTTCTGCCTATAGTATAGCTCAGTTATATACAAAATGCAACGGGTGAAAATCGACATTTTTCAGAACATAAAAAGCGCGGGAGCTTCCTCTCGCGCTTTTCGTTTGGTTTTGGCTTAGAACTTCTGGGCGTTGACCTTGACGCCGGGGCCCATGGTGGTGGAAGCCACCAGGCTCTTGATGTAGGTGCCCTTGGCGGCGGCGGGCTTGGCCTTGATGATCGCCTCCATGAGGGTGGTCATGTTCTCGGTCAGCTTTTCGGGGCCGAAGGAGACCTTGCCGATGGGGCAGTGGCAGATGTTGGTCTTGTCCACACGATACTCCACCTTACCGGCTTTGATGTCCTTGATGGCCTTGGCCACGTCCATGGTCACGGTGCCGGACTTGGGGTTGGGCATCAAGCCCTTGGGGCCCAGGATACGGCCGATGCGGCCGACCACGCCCATCATGTCGGGGGTAGCCACGCACACGTCGAACTCGAACCAGTTCTCCTTCTGGATCTTCTGCACGGTGGCCTCGTCGCCGATGTAGTCCGCGCCGGCTTCCTCGGCCTCATGGGCCTTGTCGCCCTTGGCGAAGACCAACACGCGGACGGTCTTGCCGGTGCCGTGAGGCAGGACCACCGCGCCGCGGACCTGCTGGTCAGCGTGACGGGAGTCGACGCCCAGACGGACGGAGACTCCCACGGTCTCATCGAACTTGGCTTTGGAGGTCTTGCAGACCAGCTCCATGCTCTCCAGGGGATCGTACTGCTTG
>JAZRUD010000422.1:0-3470 GCA_045652385.1 Clostridia bacterium | reverse complement strand
AATCGCGATGGCAAGCGGGACCACAATGTGACCGTATCCCTCAATTTGAACAAATGGGAGAAGATCGTCTTGTCTCTGTTGTTGGTGGGCATCGGCATCGAAGTCGGCTCGTAGCCCTGTCGTGCTGTGGGCCAAGGAGTTGTGTGTGAATGTTGTCTTCCTAAGACCGCTTGGCCTCCGACTTAATCGCGATGGCAAGCGGGACCACAATGTGACCGTATCCCTCAATTTGAACAAATGGGAGAAGATCGTCTTTTCTCTGTTGTTGGTGGGCATCGGCATCGTATTTTTGCTGAACGCTCTGCATGTGATTCCTCTGGGGGAGGGCATCACGTTCTGGAGCATCCTGTGGCCCTTCTGCCTCACCTGTCTGGGCATCATGTTCTGCCGGAAGGATCTGAATCCCATGAGCCTGGGCATCGCCCTCTACGGCCTCTATATGCTCCTCTTTAACATGCACATCATTCCCCAGCAGTATCGACTGACCTGGAGCATGGTCTGGCCCGTAGCCCTGATCCTTATCGGCCTCACGGTGCTCCTGGGATACCTCTTCCCCAAGCGGAAGGGGGAGGGTGAGGGCATCTTCCACGTGGAAAAGGGTGACCCGGTGTTCGAATGCACAGAGGAGGGCGGATTCATCAAGGTGGATGCCGCATTCTCCACCCAAACCAAAAAGGTCATGGGGGACGAGCCCTTCAAAGGCGCCAAGATCGACACGTCCTTCGGGAGCCTGACCTTCGACCTGACGGAGGCCAACATCGAAAACGGGGCTACCATCGATGCGGACGTGAGCTTTGGCTCTCTCGTTCTGCGTCTGCCCGCTTCCGTGGGCGTGAAGTCGGAGAGCTCCGCAGCTTTCGGCGGCGTGGACTGTCCCGCCGGGGACCCCAACGCGGCCATTCGCATCAATTTGAAAGGCGACGTCTCCTTCGGCAAGATCGAAGTGGAATACGTTTGACAGACGGATAAGCAAAAGGAGCGAGGGATACTCGCTCCTTTTTGTGTGCGTTGCCTTTACTCCATGCCCATGCCCGCGCCTTTCATGGCGCTGTGGAGCCGTTCCTCCCGGAACTGATGTTCATAGAGGTCGTGGTAATATCCGCCCAATTGGAGCAGCTCCTCATGGGTGCCGCTCTCCTGTATCTTTCCGCCGCGAATGACCAGGATGCGGTCCGCGTTGCGGATGGTGGACAGCCGGTGGGCGACCACCAGACTGGTGCGTCCTCTCAACACTGTGGTGATGGCTTCCTGGATGAGCTGTTCCGTCTCTGCGTCGATGGAGCTGGTGGCTTCGTCCAGCACGAAGATCCGGGGATCGGCCAGGATGACCCTGGCAAAGCAGATGAGCTGCTTTTGTCCCGTAGACAGGCGAATGCCGCCTTCGCCTACCTCCGTGTCGTAGCCCTTGGCCTGCTCCAGGATGAAGGGCTCTGCGTGGACCAGCTGTGCGGCATGCCGCACCTCTGCCATGGTGGCGTCGGGACGGCCGTAGCGGATATTGTCCGCGATGGTGCCGGAGAATAGATGGGGGGATTGGAGCACGTATCCGAGGCTGCTCTGAAGCCACAGCTGTGATCGTGCCTTGTAGTCCTTCCCGTCGATGTAGATGGTTCCCGCCGTCGGTTCATAGAAGCGGCAAACCAGGTTGACGATGGTGCTCTTGCCCGCACCGGTCTCGCCCACCAGGGCGATGGTCTGGCCTGCCTTGATATCCAGATTGAAGTCTGTCAGCACGGGCTCTTCCGGGTTGTAGGCGAAGTTTACATGCTCAAAGCGGATATTGCCCGTGATGGGTTCCCAGTTTTCCCGCTTGGGATGGATCACGTCACCGTATTTCTCCACAACTTCCGGGTCGTCCTGTACCTCGATCGGGGCGTCGATCAGACCGATGACCCGTTCTGCCGAGGCCTGAGCGCTTTGGAAGTCCGCAAAGATGGACGCGATCTGCTGGATGGGGTCGAAGAGGCTGGAGGCGTAGGTGACGAAGGCCACCAGGGTGCCTGCGGATATCTCCCCGATGAAAGCACGGGTCGGATCCAGGACGCCCTTGCCGCCCAGGAACAGGGCAAGGCCCGTTCCGATGGCCCCCAGGGAGATGACCAGAGGGAAGAAGATGGCGTTGATCAGGGCCGCTTTGATGGAGGCTTTGCGCATGCTCTGGGTGATCTCCTGAAACTCTCGGGCATTCTCCTTTTCATATACCAGCGTTTTAGTGGTCATGGCGCCCATGATGCCCTCGTTGAAAGCGCCGGTGATGCGGCTGTTGTGCTTGCGCGCCTCCCGCTGATACTTCAATATGGCCCGTTCCAGGAACAGGGCGGCTACAGCGAGGGGCGGGACCACCAGCAGCACCAGAAGAGCCAGTTTCCAGTTCTTCAGCAGCATGATGATCAGGCACAGCATCGCATAACAGGAGGACCAAAGCAGATCCACCATGCTCCAGGCCACCATCTCGGAGAGACGGCTCACGTCGCTGATCATCCGGGCCATAAGATAGCCGACGGCTGTCTTATCATAGAAGGCGAAGGATTGATTCTGGAGCTTCATAAATCCGTCTTGCCGGATGTCGTAGGAGATGGTCATTTCCATCCTGCCGCAGCGGGTGATGAATCCCAGCGTGCCGAAGCCCTGGCTGAAAGCCAAGGCGATATACACCAGCACGAACAGCCACACGCCTTTTACTCTTCCCGGAATAATGAACTCGTCTACGGCGTAATTGGCAAGCAGGGGATAAAGGGAGTCCACCAGCGCCACGAAGAGGAGACAGGCGATGGTCATGAGAAAGATCTTTTTGTTCCGCCAGGCGTAGGCGTACAGCCGCTTCCACAGCTTCGGATCAACCTTTTCATTGGTGTAATCCTGTTCGTTCTGAAAACTCACGCCTCGTCACCTCCTTTCGGCAGGGCGTCCTGTATTTCGGCAATGCGCCGATACAGACCGGGCTTTCGGATAAGTTCCTGATGGGTGCCCACCTCCACCAGCTTGCCACCCTCCAGCACCAGGATCTTGTCCGCTTCACAGAGGGTGGTGATCCGGTGGGAGATGATGAACAGGATCCCATCCCGCTTCATGCCGTAGAGAGCGTCCCGGATTTTAGCGTCGGTTTCCGTGTCCACGGCGCTCATGGAGTCGTCGAAGATCAGAATGGGCGCCTTTTGCATCAGCGTCCGGGCAATGGCTACCCGCTGGAGCTGTCCGCCGGAAAGGGTCACGCCCCGTTCGCCGACAAGGGTGTCGTATCCCTTATCAAAGCCCATGATCACGTCGTGGACGGCAGCCAGTTTGGCAACGTCCATCACTTCCTCGTCGGAGGCGGTGGGGTTCACGATGCGGATGTTCTCCCGGATGGTCCGGGAGTACAGGAAGGGCTCCTGCAGCACGATACCGATGTTTCGCCGAAGACAGGCATGGTCGATATCATTGATGTTCACGCCGCCGATAGTGATCTTGCCCCGGGTGCAGGTATATAG
>JAZRUD010000421.1:0-12943 GCA_045652385.1 Clostridia bacterium | reverse complement strand
CTGTCTTCGCCCACGAGATGGGCCACGGCCTCCACAAGGACACCCTGAGGAACCACGTCCTGACCTTTCTGCAGATGCTGGTGCTGGGCCTTTTGGCCTGGGCCACCCTGCGATACCCGGAGATTTTCCGGTCCTTCGGCTTCGAAGGCGTGAACTACGGTTTCGCGGTGCTGCTCATCCTGTCCGTGGAGTTCGCCCTCGTCTCGCCCCTCTTCGGGCTCGTCATGAGCTGGTTCTCCCGCCGGGCCGAATACCGGGCGGACGCGCAGGCGGTGCGGGAAGGTTACGGCGCCGCGCTTGTCAGCGCCCTCAAAAAGCTGGCGAAGGAAAACTACTCCGACCTGTCCCCCTCTCCCGTCCTGGTGGCCCTCGAATACTCCCATCCCACGCTGAGCCAGCGGATCGAAGCGATCGAGGCTTCCTCGGGCAGGGAGGCAAACCGGACTATACGGGGATAATACAAAATCAGCAGCCGTGGGCGGCCTTTGTCGCATTATTACCTGAAAATCCTGGAAAACAGGCGAAAAAGTCCCGCCGCGGCACAAATAATAAAACAAAATAAGGTTCATCCCCTCTGTTTCGTCTTGACAAACGGGGGGGATGTTTGTATAATAAGTCCCTGTACAAGGGAATATTATACGATTCTGTACAAAACAAAAACAGGAGGAAATCCAAATGAAGAAACTGGTAGCGCTGCTTCTGGCTCTTATCATGATCTTCGCGATCGTCGCCTGCAAGGGTAATACGCCCGCTCAGACGGAGACCAAGACGGAGACCAAGACGGAGACCAAGACTGAGACCAAGACCGAGACCAAGACTGAACCCAAAGCCGAGGAGAAGAAAGACGAACCCAAGGCCGAGGAGAAAGTCGATGAGCCTGCCAAGCCCGTCTACGAAGGTCCCGACACCTACAACATGATCACCAACTTCGACGTCACCACCCTGGACTATGTGTACAACAACAAGTCCTCCAACGGTGACTACACCTCCAACTTCATCGAGGGTCTGCTCACTCAGGATCCCCATGGCGCGCTGATTGCCGGCATGGCCACCGAGTGGAGCGCCAACGCTGACGCCACCGAATGGACCTTCATCATCCGCGATGACGCCGTTTGGTCCACCAACTCCGGTGAAGAGTATGACGCCGTTACCGCCGAAGACTTCGTCACCGGCCTCAAGCATGCCGCTGACTCCAAGTCCGAGACCCTGGGCCTCGTGTCCGGCCTCATCGTCGGCCTGCGCGCTTACGCCGATGGCACCGCCACCTGGGACGAGGTCGGCATCAAGGCCGATGGCAACAAGCTGGTCTACACCCTGACCCAGCCCTGCGGCTACTTCGATGGCATGACCACCTACTCCATCCTCTGGCCCATCAACGCCGAGTTCCTGGAGTCCAAGGGCTCTGACTTCGGTGCTGTTCAGCCCGACTCCATCCTGTACAACGGCTGCTACATCCTCTCCTCCCTGGTTCCTGCCCAGGAGGTCCGGTTCGACGCCAACCCCAACTACTATGACAAGGACAACGTGTTCGTGCAGCACGTGGTCGTCACCTACTCCGACGGCAAGGATCCCGCTCAGAACTTCAACATGTTCGTGAACGGCGAAGTCACCTCCACCGCCGTCAACCAGTCCCTGCCCGAGGTCAAGGCCAAGGCCGACGAACTGTACAAGGACAACCAGTACAAGTCCATGACCACCGCCACCTCCTACTGGGGCGCCTTCAACTGGGATCGCCGTATGTACAACCTGTACAACGATCCTTCCGTGTCCACCACCTCCAAGACCACCGACGAGCAGAAGGCTGACACCAGGGCCGCGATCCTGAACGCCAACTTCCGCCGCGCCGTCTACGCCGCCTACTCTGCCCACGCTGTGGAAGCCATCACCCGCGGTGAAGAGCTGGCTGACGACGTCATCCGTAACACCCTGGTGCCCTACACCTTCGCCACCACCTCCGACGGTCGTGCCATCGGTTCCATCGTGACCAAGTACGCCGAAGAGCTGGTCCCCGAATACAAGGGCATCGACCTGAACGACGGCCAGGATGCCTGGTACAACCCCGAGCTGGCCAAGGTCTTCATCGAGAAGGCCAAGGAAGAGCTGGGCGACACCATCAACGAGTGGCCTGTCCACCTGGATGTGCCTGTGTACGCCGCTTCTGAGAACCAGAAGAACATGCAGCTGGCCATGCAGAAGTCCATTGAGGACGCCATCGGCGAGTACGTCAAGATCGACCTGCAGTTCCTCGAGGGCAACAGCTCCGTGTACTACTCCGCGTTCTACAACCAGCCCGACGGTGTGTCCAACTCCATCGACCTGGTGTTCGGCGCCGGCTGGGGTCCCGACTACGGCGATCCTCTGACCTACCTCCACTGCTTCGACATCCATGACGGCGACATGCTCAACTACTCCGGTATCAACTACGAGGACCAGGGTCAGGACGACGAGCAGAAGGCCGTTCTGAAGGCGCTGGGTCTTGAAGAAGTCCAGGCCGTTGTCGACAAGGCCAACCTGGCCACCGGCGACGAGCGCATCGAGCTCTTTGCCCAGGCAGAAGCCATGCTGCTGACCGGCGGTATCCTCCGTCCCTACAGCACCAGCGGCGCCTCCCTGGCCATCAGCAAGGTGAAGCCCTTCTCCGCTGCCTATGGTCTCTATGGCCAGGCCGCTTACAACGCTGTGCCGTACTTCAAGTACATGCAGCTCCTCGACGAGCCCGTGCTCGCTGCTGACTACTATGCCGCCAAGGAAGCCTGGCTGGCCGGTGAGTAAGGAAGGAAATACTTCCTCGGTCTCAGGGGCTTATATCTAACTAACTGAACCCTGGAGGGAGCCAGACGGGAATCTTCTCTGGCTCCCTCTTCATTAAAGCAAGAGGACGGTACCTGCCAATGACGAAAGGGTATTTCTGGAAGCGTCTGCTGCGGTCGCTCATCTCCATTCTCATCATCA
Organism: Clostridia bacterium; assembly: GCA_045652385.1. Classification (GTDB taxonomy): domain Bacteria; phylum Bacillota; class Clostridia; order Christensenellales; family CAG-138; genus RUG472. The sequence continues at coordinate 9,991 of JAZRUD010000421.1, read as the reverse complement.
TGCTCATCGTGTTCACCATGGTGTACACGCTGGTGCCCCGTGAAAACATTTTTTTCGAGGACAGTACTTACCGCAAGCTGAGCAGCAAGTCCGACGACAAAACGGAATATGTGTATTCCACCTGGCAGAAGCTGGGATATCTGGACTACGTGCGGATTAACGATTATGCCCTCACCCTCTATGAGGCAGGCAGCCCCGAAATGAACGCGGCTGTCAAGCCGGATTCCCCGGAAAGCAAGGACTTTGCAGATCTGTATGCTTCCAAGGGCTACACCGTGGAGACCTTCCTGGGCAATGGGCGCTACTACGCCTATAAGGACGTACCCGTGATCAAGCGGATGGTCCTCTGGCTCAGCAGGCTCATCAAGATCGATACGCCCTGGTCAGTCCAAGACGAGAACAATCCGGATCTGAAGCGGAGCCTGTCTTTCGGCCGGACGCCTTCGGGCGGCGTGGCCCTGATCGGCAGCGGCACTACCCACAAGTATTTGCTGTATACCGACAGCAACTTCCCCTGGATCCATCAAAACATCATCAAGCTGAACTTCGGCACCTCCTATCCCACCTATCAGGGCTTGGAGGTCATCCGGGTCCTGTTCCAGTCCCAGGGTGTGGAGGTCAAGCGGCCTGTCACCTTTGAGACGGGCTACGAGGCTGAATCCGGCATCATCTTCGGCACCCTGACCTATAAGGAAAAGCTGGATCGGATGGACAAAAAGAAGTTTTTGGACAACTACGCCAGCTACGATACCAAGAAGAACCAGCCCTCCATGATCGGCACTTCCTTCATCATGGGCATCTTCGCCATGCTCCTCTCCTACGGTCTTGGATTGCCGATGGGCGTGCTCATGGCTCAGCACAAGGATAGGCTGGTCGATAAGCTGGGCATGGCATACATCATCTTCATCATCGCTGTGCCGTCCCTGGCATATATCTACCTGTTCCGGTACATCATGACCAGCATTACCAGCCTGCCGTCGGTGTTCACCACCTATGGACCGGGAGACTGGCGCTCCTGGGTCCTTCCCATCATCTCCCTGGCTCTGCCTTCCATCGGCGGTCTCATGCTGTGGACCCGCCGCTACGTGGTGGACCAGATGAACTCCGACTACGTGAAGTTCGCCAAGGCCAAGGGTTTGAATAAGGGCGAGATCTTCCGGGGCCATATCTTCAAGAACGCCATCATCCCCATCGTCCACGGTATCCCGGCATCCCTTGCAGGCTGCATCACCGGCGCCATCGTGACCGAAGCCATCTACTCCGTAGGCGGCATGGGCAAGATGCTTCCCAACGCAGTCAACCAGTACAACAACGTGATGATCGTGGCGCTGGCGTTCATGTTCTCCACGGTGTCCGTGCTGTCGGTTCTGGCCGGCGACATCTTGATCACCAAGGTCGATCCTCGTATTTCGCTCAGCGAGAAAGCAGGGAGGTCCTAAGTCATGGAAAACAATAATATGAATCTGAACGACCTTTTTACCTTCGCTGAGTTCGACGAGATGGAGTCGGAGCACATCGCCGCGCCGCGGTATTCCTATTGGAAGTCCGTGTTCCGCACCTTCTTCAGGAGCAAGTTCACCGTGGCGGTGGCTGTGGTGCTGCTGTTCGTGCTGTGCTTCGCGCTCATCCAGCCCATGCGTTCGGGCTACAGCCCCATCAAGACGCCCAACATCAACAACGCTGAGATGAAGTTCCTCAAGCCCAGCTTTGAGCACATCTTCGGCACGGACCATGTGGGCAACGAGGTCTTCGACGCGGTGTGGGCCGGCGCCCGGAACTCCATCATCATCTCCTTCGTCTGTACCGGCATCAACATGATCGTCGGCATCCTGGTGGGCGCCGTGTGGGGCTTCTCCAAGAAGATGGACAAGTGGATGATCGAGGTCTACAACATCGTCGCCAACATCCCCTTCCTGCTCCTCGCCATGATCCTCTGCTACGTGCTGGGCGCGGGCATGAAGTCACTGATCATCACCATGACCTGTACGGAGTGGGTGTTCGTGGCCTACTTCATCCGTACCCAGGTCATGATCATCCGTGACCGTGAGTACAACCTGGCCTCCAAGTGTCTGGGCACCCGGACCATGACCATGATCACGAAGAACATCCTGCCCTATCTGATCTCCGTCATCATGACGTATGTCTCCCGGACGATCCCTGCTTACATCGGCTACGAGGTGTTCCTGTCTTACCTGGGCCTGGGCATTGGATCTACCAACGCTTCTCTCGGACAGTCCATCAGTTTGTATACCTCGTACATGAGAGGCTATCCGCACCTGTTCTGGATCCCCGTGGGCTTGCTGGCGCTCATCTCCATCAGCCTGTACATCGTGGGCCAGAAGTTGGCCGACGCCGCTGATCCGCGGACACATATGTAAGGGGGGACGAACATGGAAGAGAATCGCAAAGTCATCCTGTCCGCTAAGGACATCGAAGTGAAATTCCGGGTCAGAGACAACTACCTGACCGCCATTCGGAACGTGTCGCTGGACCTCTACGAAGGCGAGACCTTCGCCATCGTGGGGGAATCTGGCTCCGGAAAATCCGTGTTCACCAAGACCTTCACCGGCATGCTGGAGTCCAACGGCACGATTTCCAACGGCTCCGTCATATTCCACGACAAGGACCTGACCAAGCTCAAAACCGATAAGGATTGGGAAGGCATCCGGGGCGCCAAGATCTCCACGATCTTCCAGGACCCCATGACCTCTCTGAACCCCATTCGGACCATCGGCTCCCAGATCACCGAGGTCATCGAGAAGCACCAGGGCGTGTCCAAGGCCGATGCCAAGCAACAGGCCATCGACATCATGGAGCGCGTGGGCATCCCCAATGCGGCGAATCGTTTCGACGAGTATCCGTTCCAGTACTCCGGCGGCATGCGGCAGCGTATCGTTATCGCCATCGCCCTCTCCTGCCATCCGGAGATCCTGATCTGCGACGAGCCGACCACGGCTTTGGATGTGACCATCCAGGCGCAGATCATTCGCCTCATCCGTGACCTGCAGGCGGAGCTGGGCTTTACCACCGTCTACATCACCCATGACCTGGGCGTCGTCGCCAACGTGGCCGATCGGGTGGGCGTCATGTACGGCGGCCAGATCATCGAGTACGGCACGGTGGAAGAGATATTCTTCGAGCCCTGCCACCCCTACACCTGGGCGCTGCTTTCCAGTCTGCCTCAGCTGGGCATCAAGGGACAGGATCTGGCGTACATCACCGGCACGCCGCCGTCCCTCTACAACAAGATCAAAGGCGACGCCTTCGCGCCTCGAAACGAACACGCCTTGAAGATCGACTTCGTAGAGGAACCGCCCTTCTTCCAGGTCAGCGACACTCATTTCGCCAAGACCTGGCTGTTGGATCCCCGGGCGCCTAAGCTGGAAAAGCCGGAGGCCATTCAGAACCTGCACGAGAAGATCAAGAAGATGACGGATAAGGGAGGGTCGTTCCATGTCGAGCAATAACTTTGGCCGGGAGGTCATCCTCTCCATCAAGCACGTGGACATCGCCTTCGGTTCCGGCAAAAAGAAGTTCGTGGCCGTGAAGGACGCCAACTTCGACATCTACAAGGGCGAGACCTTCGCCCTGGTGGGCGAGTCGGGCTCCGGCAAGACCACGCTCGGCCGCGCCATCCTTCGGATCAACCCCTGCAGCGCAGGCGAAATCGAGTTCGAGGGCAAACGCATCTCCGGCAAGATCAGCCGGGAGGAGGACAGGAACGTGGTCCGGAACATCCAAATGATCTTCCAGGACCCCGCCGCCTCGCTGAACGAGCGCGCCACCATCGAATACTGTGTGTCTGAGGGCCTCTATAACTTCCATCTGTATAAGGATGAAGGCGATCGGATCGCCAAGGTGGACAAGGCCCTTCAGGACGTAGGTCTGCTGCCCGAGCATAAGTCCCGGTATCCTCACGAGTTCTCCGGCGGTCAGCGCCAGCGCGTGGGCATCGCCCGGGCCATGATCATGGACCCCAAGTTCATCGTGGCCGACGAGCCCATCTCCGCTCTGGACGTGTCTATCCGGGCCCAGGTTTTGAACCTGATGAACAAGCTGAAGGCCGAAAAGAACCTGACCTACCTGTTCATCGCTCACGATCTGTCCGTGGTCCGGTTCATCGCGGACCGGATCGCCGTCATCCATCTGGGAGAGATCGTGGAGATCGCGGATTCCGAGACCCTGTTCAAGTACCCGCTGCATCCCTACACCGTCTCCCTGCTCTCCGCCGTGCCCATGCCCGATCCCGTGGTGGAGAGGACCAGGCGCGCCATCGTCTATGATCCTTCCAAACTGGATCAGTCCGGCGAAAAGCGCACGATGAAAGAGATCCGTCCCGGTCACTTCGTATATGCCACGACGAAAGAGTATGCTGGCTATGAAGAGAAGATCGCTCAGATGGAGAAGGAACTGAAGGAGAATTAAAGGAGCACGTAGGCGATAAACGCCGAAAGAGCGATATACAGCAAACCGACGAAGAGAGGATAGTTGAAAGCGTCCTCTCTTTTTTCCTGCTTGTCCTTTCTGTAGTCGTCGTAGGTCTTGGGCTGCTGACTGCGCATCCCTCGGCGGAAGGTATAGCCGGCGAGGTCGAAATCCCCGTGCAGGGCCAGGCTGTAGACTACGCCGGCGATGAGGAGGATTCCCGCTACGATGGTAAGCACGTCGCAGAAGACGTTCAGCTTATGCTGCTCGGCAGTAATGGCCTTGGCGGCGGGATAGGCGGCGGTGACGAGTATATGTATGAGAAGGACTCTGATTTTAAGATTCCTGAATCGCTTCCACATGGCGCTCACCCTTTCCGTTTCTCTTTATGGCCATGCTATCACCAAAAGGGTCCGCCGTCAACATCCATCCGGGGAACGGGAATCCCTGCATGAAACGGGAAATTGCTGCATAATAACAAAAAAACGAAGCGGAAACAGCTAAAAAAACAGAAAAAGGCACGGCGTTTCCAATGAGAATGGTTTGACAAGCGGCGGGGCCGATGGTATAATTACAAGCAATTCATACATAGGTCGTATTCCATCTTTGCTTTTCGATATACAAAGGAGAAGATGCGGCCGGATGAAGAGTCGTCGTTCCCTGCAGACTGTAAGAACATAATTTCTCAATTGGAGAAAAATACAAATAGGAGGAAAAATGATGAAAAAGACAATAGCAATCCTGCTGGCTCTGCTCATGGTCCTTGGTATGGCCGTCGCCTGCGCCCAGCCCACCGCGACGGAAGCGCCCAAGACGGAAGAGCCCAAGGCCGCTGAAGCGCCCAAGGCCGAAGAGCCCAAGAAGGAAGAAGCTCCCAAGGCCACGGAGGAGCCCAAGCCCACGGAAGAGCCCATGGCTCCCTGGGACGGCGCCTACATGGATCGTGACGACTACAAGGCTTACGTCAAGAACGATCTGGACGTGGTCATCGCCGCCATCGAGGATCAGCTGGAAGACGCCACCTACGCCGCTGTGAAGACAGCCCGCGAGGACGCCGAGAAGGCGATCGACGAGGCTGCCACCCTGGCGGAAGTCCGTGCCGCCTATGAGGCCGGCTTCAAGGCGATCGCCGAAGCCATCCCTCTGGCCGACGGTCTCTTCACCTACAAGAAGGACTCCAACGCGGAGCGGACCAACATCCTTGGTATCCTGGAGAACTACGCCGTCACCAAGGGCATCACCGGTATCACGCTGTTTGAGAACGGCGGCTATACCATGTACAACCCCCGCGTCACCCTGGGCACGGAGAACTACATCGTCGGTTACGGCTTTGGCGTTCTGGCTGAGGGTGCCATCACCGCCGATCTCGAGTACGAGACCAACGAAGCCTGGAAGCGGTACTATCATATCTGTGAGACCAACGACCCCGGCACGCTGAATTACTACAACGATCAGGGTTCCCAGGTCGGCGATCTGTTCATCTATCAGGGCGCCACCTTCTACACCAACTTCATGAACGAGACCAAGGACGGCTACGACTGGGTGCCTGAACTGGCCAAGGAGAAGCCCGTTGCGGTCAACGATGAGGACGGCGACGGCATGGCCACCACCTGGCGGTGGGAGATCCGCACCGGCGCTGCCGACGGCCTCAAGTACACCACCGGTTCCGAGATGGAGAGCCGTCAGGCCTTCAACAACCGCGAGGTCGCTCTGGAGGACTATCTGACTCCCTTCAAGATGCTGCTGACCCAGGCCAACAGCCTCTATCGTGGTTCCGAGCTGGCCAACACCAAGTCCGGCGCCATCAAGGGTGCCAAGGAATACTATCAGGGCACGACCGAAGGTCCCAACGACGATCTGTGGGCCAACGTGGGCCTCAAGGCCTATGAGGAGGATGGCAAGAACTACTTCGAGGTCACCTTCGTCGAGGAGCAGACCCAGTTCTATGTCATGTACTACATCTCTTCCGTCCTGTACATGCCCCTGCCCCAGGAGTTCGTCGATCTGGTCACCGTCCAGAACATCTTCGGCTACAACACCGACAAGACCGAGACTCCCGTGGACAACGCGCTGTCCCTGGGCGCTTACTACGTGGAGCGCTACGATCAGGATCAGCAGATCGTCTACAAGAAGAACCCCAACTACGTCTATGCCGACACCAAGTACGCCATCGAGGGCATCCACGACAAGATCTTCCCCGCTGCGCAGGAAGACACCTCTGCGGTGCTCAACGAGTTCCTGGCCGGTCACTTCGATGCTTCCGGCATTCCCCAGGAGTACCTGAACGAGTATCGGAACGATCCGCGTACCCGCACCAGGACCGGTACCGCCAACTTCAAGCTGAACGTGAACGCCACCAACGCCGAGACCTGGGAGTACCTGTTCGGCGAGGAGGGCGTGGTCACTCAGACGCCCAAAGACTCCTACTGGGAGCTGAAGCCCTGCATGGCCAACCATCACTTCGTGCAGGCTCTGAGCTACTCCATCGACAGACTGTCCTTCGCTGTGTCCCGTGGCCGCGTGCCCTCCGTGGATTATCTGGCTTCCAACTATATGTCCGATCCTGAGAACGGTCTCTCCTACTCCGTGACCGAGGCCCACAAGAAGGCCATCGAGAGCCTGATTGAGGACACCGACGGATACGGCTACAGCCTGGAGCTAGCCCGCGACTATTTCCGCATGGCTCTCACCGAGCTGGAAGCTGACGGCGCCTACACCCCCGGCACCAAGGAAGCTCCCACGGAGATCAAGTTCGAGATCGCCTGGATGTATCCCACCGACGAGGAAGACTACCACAACGAGATCAAGAACTTCATTGAGACTGCCTTCAACGACGAGAGCGTCTGCGGCGGCGTCTACAAGCTGGCCATCGAGTACTGGGTGGGCAATACCTGGTCCGACGTGTACTACAACAAGCTGATGCCCGGTCAGTATGACCTCGGCTTCGGCGCCATATCCGGCAACAGCCTGGATCCCATCGGCTTCGTGTCCGTGCTGTCCTCCGATCAGGACATCTCCGGCAGCTTCACGCTGAACTGGGGCACCGACACCAACGATCCCGAAGTGTACCCCATCGTGTACAAGAACATGCGTTGGTCCTTCGACGCCCTGTACAATGCGGTCAACTCCCAGGGCATTGTGGCCAAGGGCCAGAACAAGGCTGCCGTCACCTTCAACTACACGCCCATCGTGAAGAACGAGGACGGCACCTACACCGGCTCCATTGAGATGGTGCCCGCCCTGCCCGATCTCACCAAGATCACGCCCACCTCGGTCGTCTGCTGCAACTACGAGCGCCATAAGCTGGGCGACGGTCAGTATGACGAAGCTGAGGTCGAGTTCACCGTGGAAGAGAAGGAAGGCGGCGTTGTGGTCGTGACCTTCACCGTGCCCGCTGAGCTGGCTGCGGATTACGCCACCGGCAGCGGCACCGCCGAGAACCCCTCCGGCCTCACCGGCTTCGACTTCTACTATGATCAGGATCTGAATGGTGCGCAGAGCGCTGGTCTCTACTACTCCATCCAGGAGGATTATTTCGAAGTTCCCGCCGCGCAATAATCGAACAATAACTAATTAGCGCACAGGCGATGGGGTCAAAAGATCCCATCGCCTGTCGGTTGAAGAACAAGAGGCTTTCAAGGGGGTTTAGAATGGGGAAATACGTCCTAAAGAGGATTGGACTCGCGTTTCTCACCACGTTCATCATCCTCTCCCTAACGTTTATTCTTGTCAAGCTGCTTCCCTTCCAAAGACCCATTGGAGGCGATCAGCAGCAGATTGCCTATTTTGACAAACAGTTCCATCTGGGATACGTTTTCCGCTTTGAGCAGGAGGCGCCTCAATACGGCACGCTCCTGTACAAATCACCCACAGAAAAGGGACGCGCATATTATTACTATCAGGTACCGGTGCTGGAGCAGTACGTCAACTGGCTCAAGAACATCATTCTGCATTGGGATTGGGGCTACAGCAAGACGTTCCAGCCCAACGTGGCGGCATCGGTCATCATCATGTCCCGTATCGGGTATTCCATTCGTTTGAATATTCTCTCGGTCATCCTGTCGGTGCCCATAGGCATACTGCTGGGCATCTGGGCGGCGTTGAAGAAAAACACCGTGACGGATCATACCATTTCCACCCTGGTGATGATCTTCATATCGATCCCGAGTTTCGTTTTGATATCCTTCGTGCTGCGCATCTTCAGCTACGGTCTCGGGTGGCTGCCGTCCACCTGGCCTACGGATACCGCCGCGACGGCCACCAAGATAAAGGGCTATATTATCCCGGTGTTCTGTCTCTCCTTCGGCTCCATCTGCGGTTACTGCCGTTTCGTCCGCGCGGAGCTGTGTGAGGTCATGGAGAGCGATTATCTGCTGTTGGCCCGCACCAAAGGCCTGACCCGGCGGCAGGCCATCATCCGCCATGCCATGAAAAACGCCATGGTGCCCATCTTCCCGTCCATCCTGGCGGAGTTCATCGGGATCCTCGGCGGCTCCATGATCCTGGAATCCCTCTACGGCATTCCCGGCATCGGCCGTCTGTTCGTGCTGTCGCTGAACTATAAGGATTACGATATCCTGTTTGTGGATATGGCGATCTTCACCACCATCAGCCTGCTGGCCGGCGTGGTGCTGGATCTGAGCTACGGGTTCATCGACCCGCGTATCAGAATGGGGGCGAAGAAGTAATGGAACAGAGACATATCGATTTCAGATCCGACGATTTCGTATTGGTCCAGCAGAACATCCGCATCATGGATAAGAAGCTGGAGACCAAGCCCACCACCTTCATGAAGGACGCGTTCCGGCGGTTCTGCAAGAACAAGTCCTCTGTGGCCGGCGCCATCATTTTGGCCATCCTCATCGCGCTGACCATCCTGGTGCCCTGGCTCTCCCCCTACAATATCGAAAACGTCCACTCTCCGGAGCGGTTCCTGGCGCCCAAGCTCTTTAAGGCGGGCACCGGATTCTGGGACGGCACCCGGAAAAAGGAACACATCGTATACGATGCCGTCAACGAGGTCCCAGCCCTGTCGGACAAATATTCCATAGCGGCCGTCAAGCAATCCCTGGTCTCCCTTACGGTGGATCCGGAGCCGGAGCTCATCGATACCGCCAACCAGTACGGCACCGGCGGTCTCATCGTGCTGGCTACGGACAGCATGGTGGCTGACAAAGACATCTACATGACCTCCAAGCCGGTGGCCTTTACGGACAAGGGAGCGTACACGCTAAACGTCATCCTGGGAGATGAAGAGGGCGTGAGCAACTCCAAACTGGGCGAGTACTGCGTCTATCTCAAGGCAGGCGAGCGTCCGGAGGATCGGATCATGATCCGGGACTTCTCCCGGGATTACAGCCCCATCTCCTTCGACATCAGCCAGGCCATGAAGGATAAGGGCATGAGTTCCTTCACGGGCCAGGTGGTCTTTGAAGTCCGCTCCACGACCGATGCTTTCCGCTACATCCTAATTGAGAGCGTGAAGCTCTCCGGCGGCGAGCGCGCCAAGAACATCGACGTCCTCGAGGAGGTCTCCTTCGACAACGCCACCGTCATGATCAACAAC
>JAZRUD010000420.1:0-1478 GCA_045652385.1 Clostridia bacterium | reverse complement strand
CATCAGCATGTCCTCTCTTGCCGCCATTACCCTGGAGCGGGGCTACGCCGTTTCGGGAAGCGACCGGAACGAAAGCCGTCTCACTCGGCACCTCTCCGAGCTGGGGGCTACCGTTCATTATACCCACGATGCCGCTTGGGTAAACGGGGCCTCGCTGGTCGTTTATACCGCCGCCGTCCACGGGGACAATCCCGAGATGATGGAGGCGGAGCGCCTGGGGATCCCCGTCGTATCCCGTGCCGACTACCTCGGCTGGCTCATGCGGGAGTATACCGAGCGCATCGGTGTGGCGGGAACCCACGGGAAGAGTACCGTGACCTCCATGCTGACCGAGATCTATCTGGCGGGCGAGCTGGATCCCACTGTCGTCAGCGGTGCGGAGCTTCGGGAGATGGGCGGTGCCTATCGCATCGGTGGCAAGCGGTATTTCCTCTTTGAGGCCTGCGAATACTGCGATTCCTTCCTGTCCTTCTTCCCCAGCACGGCGGTGATCACCAACGTGGATTACGATCACGCCGACTATTTCAAGTCGATGGATCAGTTGACCGAGTCCTTTCGGCACTATCTGGCGCTGGCCCAACGGGCAGTCCTGAACTTCGACGATCCCGCTTCGGTGGCGTTGGCGAAGCGCTACGACGGGGAGGTCGTCTCTTACGCCCTGCACGCCGATGCTATCTATCAGGCGAAGGATCTTTACTACGATCACGGCTGTGCCGTCTTTGATCTGACCCGGGAGGGTAAGGCCCTTTGCCGGGTGGCCCTTTCGGTGCCTGGTCAGCACAACGTGATGGATGCCCTGGCGGCGGGCGCCGCCGCTCTCTCCTGCGGGGCGACTCCGGAGGCCGTGGCCAGGGGCCTGGCCGCCTTTGGCGGAGCCAAGCGCCGCTTTGAGTATATGGGCAAGACGGCAGGGGGCGCCGAGGTCTATAACGATTACGCCCATCATCCCATGGAGCTGAAGGCCACCCTGTCGGCCGCCAAGTCTCTGGGAAAGCGGGTGGTGGCCGTCTTCCAGCCCCACACCTATTCCCGCACCGCCGCCTTCTTCGACGACTTTGCCGCCTCCTTTGGAGACGCCGACGCCGTGATCCTGGCGGATATCTATGCCGCCCGGGAGGAGAACGTCTTCGGCGTTACCGTTGAGGCTCTGACGGCGGCAACGCCAAGAGCCCGTTATCTGGGAGATTTTGATGCCATCGCCGCGCATCTCCTGACTCATACGGGAGAGGGAGACCTGATCCTGATCCTGGGCGCCGGCGATATTTTGTCTTTGGCCGGCCGGATCCTGGGGCCCTCCGACAAAAATCCTGCCTGACGTGGAAAAAAGCCGGCAAAGCCTTGCTTTTCGGCGGATTTCGTGGTATAATAAACAAAATGTGCCGACGCTTCGGCGGATCTGATGAAATCCTTTGGAGTTTGTACGAATGTTGAATCATAAAAGTATTCGGCGGTTTATTCTGATCCTGGTGGACGTGATG
>JAZRUD010000419.1:0-6019 GCA_045652385.1 Clostridia bacterium | reverse complement strand
TGACCCGTCCCTTCCTCTATACCATCGAAAGCCACGACGGCACGGTGCTTTTCCTCGGCACCGTAACGGACCCGGTCCAGGATTGAACTCACATAAACAAACGCCGGGGACAGGCACAAAAGCCTATCCCCGGTTTCGTTTTATGCTTTCAAGAAAGAGAAAGTTTTATTTGTCCGTGTGCAAGTCCACCTGCTGATGAGCGAGGGGCAGGGCGTTCTCGGTGAGGGCCTTCTGAACGGCCTCGTTGAGCCCGAAATACACGGTCCAGTAGTCGCCGGACTTGAACCAGGTCCTGAGCTTGAAGGTGGGGAGACCTCCCTCGGTGACGGTGACCAGCGCCTCTGGGGCGGGGTCGTCCAAAACCAGCTCGTTCTTCTTGGCGCAGTCGAGGAGCAGTTCGCAGACCTTCTCCTTGTCGGCGGCGGGGCTGAGGGTCACGTCGATATCGAGACGGCGGGTCTTGTTGGCGTTCAGGTTCTTGATGGCGGAATTGGCGAGAGCCCCGTTGGGCAGCGTCACCTGCAGATTGTCGGGGGTGGCGATGGTGGTGTAGAACAGGGTGATCTCCTTCACCGTGCCGTCATGGGCGCCGTCGCTGATGAAATCGCCCACATGGAAGGGGCGGAAGATCAGCAGCATGATGCCGCCGGCCAGGTTGGAGAGGGACCCCTGCATAGCGAGGCCCACGGCCAGGCCGCAGCTGCCCAGCACAGCCAGGATGGAAGCGGTGGGCACGCCCACGGTAGCCACGGCCATGAGGATCACCAGTACGTACCCCAGCACTTTAATGGCGCTGGCGGTGAAGGTCTGCACTTCGGGGGCCAGCTTCTGGAATTTCTTGCCCTTCTTCACCAGTTTCACGATCAGCTTCACCAGCCACAGGCCGATGACGAGGATCAGCAGAGCAGCCACGATCTTCATGGCGAGATCGGCCAGACTCCCGCCGATCAGTCCACCCAGGTCCAGTTTGTCTTGCAGCATAGTTTTTTCCTCCTTAGGATTTGATTATCGAAGCATCAACCAACCACGATGTTGACGATGTTCTTTACCACGATCACCTTCCGCACGGTCTTGCCGACCAGGAAGGGCTGCACGGCCTCGGCACAGAGGGCCGCCTGCTCCACGGCTGCCTTGTCCATGTCGGCGGGCAGAGCGATCCGGGAGCGGACCTTGCCGTTGACCTGGACGCCGTACTCCACGGTGTCCGCCACCAGGGCGCTTTCCTCGTAGGTGGGCCAGGGGGTCCGGTAGAGGGGCGTCCCGAAGCCCAGCAATTCGTTCATCTCCTCGGCGATATGGGGCGCGAAGGGATCGAGAAGCAGGAGCAGCGTATGAAGTTCGTCCCGGGTGATGCTGCCCTTGGCGTAGAAGTCGTTCACCAGGCTCATCATGGCCGCGATGGCCGTATTGAACTTCATATGCTCGATGTCGTCCGTGACCTTCTTGACGCAGCCGTGGACCTTCGCGCGCATGTCCTTGGTCTCGCCGACCCCCTGGACCATGTCCTGGAGCCGCCATACCCGATCCAAAAACCGCTTGCACCCGTTGGCGCTCTGCTCGCTCCAGGGGGTGGCCGCCATGTAGTCGCCCATGAACATGACGTAGGTGCGGAGGGTGTCCGCCCCCAGCCGGTCGATGACGTCGATGGGGTCCACCACGTTCCCCTTGGATTTGCTCATCTTGTCCCCGTCGGGACCCAGAATGAGGCCCTGATAGGTGCGCTTGGCGTAGGGCTCGGGGGTGTTGACCTCTTTGAGATCGTAGAGGAACTGATGCCAGAACCGGGAGTAGAGCAGATGGCGCGTCACGTGCTCCATGCCGCCGTTGTACCAGTCCACGGGCATCCAATACTTCATCTTCTCCTTGTCGCAGAACACCTCGTCGTTGTGAGGATCGATGAACCGAAGATAGTACCAGCTGGACCCGGCCCACTGGGGCATGGTGTCGGTCTCCCGCTTGGCGGGACCGCCGCACTTGGGGCAGGTGCAGTTGACGAAGCTGTCGATCCGGGCCAGAGGGCTCTGGCCGTCGGTGCCGGGCTCGAAGTTCTCCACGTCGGGCAGGGTCAGCGGAAGCTGGTCATAGGGCACGCCCACGGTGCCGCACTTGGGGCAGTGGATCAGGGGGATGGGCTCGCCCCAGTACCGCTGGCGGTTGAAGGCCCAGTCCTTCATCTTATACTGAACGCCCTTATGGCCGATGCCCTTCTCCTCCAGGTATCTGAGCATGGCGGCGATGGAGTCCTTCTTGTTGTCGTAGACGTTCAAAAAGGCGGAGTTGATCATGGGCCCGTTGCCGGTATAGGCGGCTTTGTCGATATCGCCGCCCTCGATGACGGGGATGATGTCCACGCCGAACTTCCTGGCAAATTCCCAGTCCCGCTCGTCGTGGGCGGGAACGGCCATGATGGCGCCGGTGCCGTAGCCCATCATCACGTAGTCCGCGATGAAGATGGGGATCTCCTTGCCGTTGACCGGGTTGACGGCGGTAAAGCCCTTCAGCCGCACGCCGGTCTTGTCCTTCACCAGCTGGGTCCGTTCGAACTCGGTCTTCTTGGCGCACTCCGCCCGGTAGGCCTCCACCTCGTCCCAGTTCCCGATCCTGTCCTTGTACTTATCGAGCAGCGGATGCTCGGGAGCCATGACCATGAAGGTGACGCCGAAAAGGGTGTCGCAGCGGGTGGTGTAAATTTCCAGCGCTTCGGGCACGCCTTGAATGGCGAAGTTCACGAAGGCGCCGGTGGACTTGCCGATCCACTCGATCTCCTGCTGCTTGATGGAATCGGGGTAATCCACCGTGTCGAGGCCCGAAAGGAGCCTGTCGGCGTACTGGGTGATCTTGAGATACCACACGTCCTTGGGGAGCTGGATCACGTCGCTGTGGCACACGTCGCACTTGCCGCCCTGGGAGTCCTCGTTGGAGAGGACCACCTTGCAGTGGGGGCAGTAGTTCACCTGGGTCTTGGCTCGCAACACCAGCCCGTGCTCGAACATCTTGAGGAAGATCCACTGGGTCCACTTGTAGTAGTCCGGCAGGGAGGTGGAGATCTCGTGGCTCCAATCGAAGGAGTACCCCACCCGCTTCATCTGGTCCTTGAAGTGCTCCACGTTCCGGGTGGTGATGATATGGGGATGGGTGTTGGTCTTGATGGCGTAGTTCTCCGCCGGCAGGCCGAAGGAATCGAAGCCCATGGGGAACAGCACGTTATAGCCCTCCATGCGGCGCTTGCGAGAGATGACCTCCAAGCTGGTGTAGGCTTTGATGTGACCCACGTGCATGCCCGCGCCGGAGGGATACGGGAACTCCACCAGACCGTAGAACTTGGGCTTGGTGTAGTCCTCCGTGGCCTCGAAGGCCTTTTCCGCCGCCCAGCGGGCCTGCCACTTCGGTTCGATGACCTTGGGATCGTAGACGTTTGCCATAGAAACCTCCTGCAAATAAACGATACATTCCTGAACTATAAATGTATAACCTTTGTGAGCTTTTGTCAACAAACTTTACAAGGGTCCCCAAGTGTGATAAGATGCAAAAAAACCCCGGGAGGCCGAGAATTCCATGCATCCATTCATTCATATCGGGAGCCTGTCCCTGCCCATGTACGGGCTGTGTACCATGGTGGGGACGGTTTTTGCCCTGCTGGCCGTGTTCAAGCTTAGGAAGAAGGGCTCGCCCCTTTCCGAGGACAACCTGCTGGACGCGCTGATCTGGGCCATCCTGCTGGGGTTCCTGTGCGCCAAGATCTTGTACTTCATCGTGGAGCCGCCTCAGATGCCCCATAGCTGGCGGGAGCTCTGGGATTTGATCACCGCCGGGCTGGTGTTCTACGGCGGGCTCCTGGGCGGGTTGCTGGGGCTGTTCCTGGTGAGCCGCAAGACGAAAAAGAACATGATCACCTTTACGGACCTGATGGCCCCCTGCTTCTGTCTGGCCCACGCCGGCGGCCGGGTGGGCTGCCTCATGGCCGGCTGCTGCTACGGCATGGAGTATTCCGGCCCCTGCGCGGTGGTGCTGGACGGGGTTTCCCGGCTGCCCACCCAGATCATGGAGGCGATCTTCCTGGTGATCCTGTCCGCCGTGCTGATCGTGATCTTTTTGAAGAAGCCCCGGCGGGGCGTGGTGACGGGCCTGTACATGACGATCTACGCCGTGTGGCGGTTCGTCATCGAGTTCTTCCGGGCGGACTACCGGGGGAACGTGGGGCCTTTGTCCACCAGTCAGTTCATCTCCCTGTTCATCCTGGCCTTCGGCGTGTACCTGCTGGTCAAGAGCCGCCAGGCGGTCAACGATTTCGAGCCCGAGACCGCGCCTGAGCCCGAACCGGAACCTGCGCCGGCGCCGGAGCCCGTAGAGCGGCCCGAGACGGCGCCGCTGCCCGTGGACCCCATGGAGCAGGTGGACGAGAAGAAGGAAAAGGCGGGCAAGCCCCTGCCGACCCAGCCGGAGACCGGCTCCCTGTCGGAGGAGCCCGTGGAGGAGGTGGCCGGAGCCACGGAGCTGGCTGGGGCCGGGGAGATAGTGAACGAGGTCAGCGGCGCTGCCGAGACAGGCGACGCAGGCGGCCCCGGCGACGGCGGCGACCAGTAAGCGAAAAGCGACCCGGAGGGCGGCGGCAGCCGCCCTCTTTTCATATGTTTCACGTGAAACATTGCTTTTTCCCGGAGGGTACGGTATACTGATGCCGACAATCGACAGTAAAGGAGAACGATCCTTGGCTAAGATCATCTGCATCGCCAATCAAAAGGGCGGCGTGGGCAAGACCACCACCGCCGTGAACCTGTCCGCCTGCGTGGCCCAGCTGGGCAAGCAGGTGCTGCTCGTGGACATCGACCCCCAGGGGAACGCCACCAGCGGCCTGGGCGTCAACAAAAACCGGCTGGAGTACTCCGTCTACGACGTGCTCATCAACGACGTGGACGCGGCGGATGCCCTTCGGGACACCATGATCGACACGCTGAAGCTCCTGCCCTCCCGCATGGAGCTGGCCGGGGCGGAGGTGGAGCTGGTGAACCTGCTGGCCCGGGAGCAGCGGCTGAAGAACGCCATCGCCCCCATCCGGGACCGATTCGACTACATCTTCGTGGACTGCCCCCCGTCGCTGGGCCTGCTGACGCTGAACGCCCTTACCATGGCGGACACCCTCCTGGTACCCATCCAGTGCGAATACTACGCGCTGGGGGGACCCTCCCAGCTCATGAACACGGTGAAGCTCATCCGCCGGAACCTGAACCCCCATCTGGAGGTGGAGGGCGTGGTCCTCACCATGTACGACGGACGGACCAACCTCTCCCAGCAGGTGGTGGGCGAGGTCAAGCGGTTCTTCAAGAACAAGGTATACGACACCATCATTCCCCGGTCCGTGCGGCTGGGGGAGGCCCCCAGCTTCGGCCTGCCCATCAGCCTTTACGCGCCCAAGAGCACGGGGGCGGCGGCCTACGGGACGCTGGCGGCGGAACTGGTGGAGAAAGCGTAAGGAGGTATGGGTATGGCGAACAAAAAAGGTTTGGGACGGGGCCTGGACGCCCTGCTGGAAAGCTTCGAGCCGGGGAAAGGCCCGGCGAGCCTGCAGGAGGTGTCCGTCTACGACATCGACACCAACCCGGATCAACCCCGGAAGACCTTCGACGAGGAGAAGCTCGCCGAACTGGCCGCGTCCATCAAGACCCACGGCATCGTCCAGCCCCTGATCCTCTATCGGCAGGGGAGCCGGTACACCATCGTGGCCGGGGAACGCCGGTATCGGGCGGCCCGGCTAGCAGGGTTGAAGACCGTGCCCGCCGTCATCACGGACAAGGAGGAGCATGAGCTCCAGGAGGTCTCCCTCATCGAGAACCTGCAGCGGGAGGATCTGAACCCTGTGGAGTAAGCGGCGGCCATCGGGTATTTGGTGGTCCAGCACAATCTGACCCAGGAGGAGGACAGCAGCCGCATCGGCCGGAGCCGGCCCGCGGTGGCCAACGCGCTGCGACTCTTGAGCCTGCCGGAGAGCGTCCAGGGGATGCTGAAGCGGGGAACGTTGTCC
>JAZRUD010000418.1:0-8729 GCA_045652385.1 Clostridia bacterium | reverse complement strand
TAATGCCGCCCACCCTGGAGGAGGTCATGACTTTTTCTCAGGAGACAGGACTGAACGTGGATGCTCGCCTATTCTTCGATTATTACGAGGCCAACGGCTGGTATATCGGTAAGAGGCCCATGAAGGATTGGCAGGCTGCTTTTAGGGCCTGGGCCAGAAAGGCACCGGCTGCCCCCGGCCCTAAGCTGAGCGACAAGGAGGTATTCCGCCAGGCTATCGAACTGCACCGAATGAAGGAGGCGAAGCAGATTTCCCTTGACAATCCCCCCCTCCGGTGCTAAATTATATATAATTCTTGCGAAAGGGGGGCCGGGGGCCGTGAAGCGCAGCGTGTATTCCTATTATTATTATCGCTTTGCCGCCCGCAAAGTCCATCGGCCGCGCCTTTGATCCCCTGAAACGCAGATTCGAAGGGGCGACGCCGAGGGGCGTCGCTCCTTTTTTTGCGCACTACAACGTGAAAGGACTGAACCTATGACTTCCCTCATCACCCTGCTGTTCATGGCCGTATTCTTCGCCGTCATGCTGTGGATCGGCCTTCGCTCCCGCCGTCACGCCGCCGACGTGAACGGCTTCGTGCTGGGCTCGAGGCAGGTGGGCCCCTGGCTCTCCGCCTTCGCCTACGGCACTTCTTACTTCTCCGCCGTCATCTTCGTGGGCTACGCGGGCCAGTTCGGCTGGAACTTCGGCCTGGCCTCCACCTGGATCGGTCTCGGGAACGCGTTCATCGGGTCCCTTCTGGCCTGGCTCATCCTGGGCCGCCGGACGAGGATCATGACCCAGCACCTGGGGAGCAAGACCATGCCGGACTTCTTCGGCACCCGATACGAGAGCGAGAAGCTGCGGACCGCCGCCAGCCTCATCACCTTCGTGTTCCTGATCCCCTACACGGCCTCCCTCTACAACGGCCTTTCCCGGCTCTTCGCCATCGCCTTTCCCGGCGTCGACTACGCGGTGTGCGTCGTCCTCATGGCGGCCCTCACCGGCGTGTACGTGATCCTGGGCGGGTACATGGCCACGGCCTGGAACGACTTCATCCAGGGCATCATCATGCTCTTCGGCATCGTGGCGGTGATCGCGGCGGTGCTGGGGGACAACGGCGGCCTCGCCCTGGCCATGGAGAAGCTGGCTACGGGCCCCGCCGGCGGCTGGCAGTACGCCTCCTTCCTGGGGGCCGATCCCCTGTTCCTGCTGTTCGTGGTGATATTGACCTCCCTGGGCACCTGGGGCCTGCCCCAGATGGTGGGCAAGTTCTACGCCATCAAGAACGAGAGCTCCATCCAGAAGGGCACCGTGATCTCCACCCTCTTCGCCATCGTGGTGGCGGGCGGCTGCTACTTTTTGGGCGGCTTCGGCCGGCTCTACGACATCGACGTGAAGGCCGAGGGCTTCGACGCCGTGGTGCCCCGGATGCTCTCGTCCCTGCCGGCGGTGATCATCGGCGTCGTCATCGTGCTGGTGCTGTCCGCGTCCATGTCCACCCTGTCGAGCCTGGTCCTCACCTCCGCCTCCACCATGACGTTGGACCTCATCGCCTCCAAGCGGAAGAAGCCGCTGCAGGAGAGGCGGCAGCTCCTCGTCATGCGGGGCTTCATCCTGCTCTTTATCGCGGTGTCCGCCCTCATCGCCATCAAGCAGGCCAAGAGCAGAAGCTTGTTCATCGCCCAGATGATGGGCGTTTCCTGGGGCGCCCTGGCCGGCGCGTTCCTTGCTCCGTTCCTCTACGGCCTCTATTCGAAGCGGACCACCAAGCTCTCCGCCGCGGTGTGCTTCGGCTGGGGCGTGGGTCTGGAGACCGTCCAGCTGCTGGTGTCCCTGGGGGTCCTGAACGTGGCGGGCAGCAGGGTCCTGGCCTTCGTGTTCAACAACTCCATCTACTCCGGCGTCATCGCCATGGTGGGAGGCCTCGTTCTCGTGCCCCTGGCGGACCTGGTGAGCCAAAGGATGCGGCCCGTCCGCGTGGAGGATATGTTCTCCGCCTACAACGAGCATAGGACCGTGGACATCACGGACAACCTGGGAAAGTAGAGATGAAACTAAAAAAGCGGGAGCCTTCGCTCCCGCTTTTTCACATCACGTTTTTTGCCGGGAAAACACGTCACTCCTTTTCCTCGATCTCATCGAGGGAAAGGGACTTGAGGCCCCGGGCCACCAGGGCCTTCTCCGCCTGCGCCGTGTCCGTGACCCGGAAGATCATGTAGGCCCGGCCGGGCTCGCCGCCCAAAAAGGCGTACATGTATTCGATGTTCACCCGGGCCGCGTTGAACTCGGAGAGAAGGTTGTGGAGGCCGCCGGGCTCGTCGGGCACGGCGAAGGCCAGCACGTCGGAAAACTGGGCGATGAACTGTCCCTCCCGCAGGGCCAGGGCGCAGCGGTCCGCGTCGCTCGCAATGATCCGGGCGATGCCGAAGTCCGTGGCCTCGGCGATGGACAGGGCCCGCATGTCGATGCCGTGCCGGGCCAGAAGGCCCGTGAGCTCATAGAGCTTCCCCGGCCTGTTCTCTAAGAATACGGAAATCTGTCGGATGCTCATATGCTTTCCTCCCTTTATATCCTGCGCTTGTCGATGACCCGCACGGCCTTGCCCTCGCTGCGGACGATGGTCTTGGGGGCCACCAGGGTGACCTTGGGCCGGATGCCCAGCATGGACACGAGGCCCATGGACAGGGTCTTCTGGAGCTGCTGTATCTCGCCCACGTTGTCCGTGAACATCTCCGGCGTCATCTCCACCAGCACTTCGAAGGTGTCCGTGTTGTTGACCCGGTCCACCAGGATCTGGTAGTTGGCGGCGTAGCCGTGGTTGAGGAGCACGGTCTCGATCTGGCTGGGGAACACGTTCACGCCCCGGATGATGAGCATGTCGTCGCTCCGGCCGCGGGGCTTGGTCATGCGCACGTGGGTCCGGCCGCAGGGACACTTCTCGTAGGTCAGGGAGCAGATGTCCTTGGTCCTGTAGCGGATCATGGGGAAGGCTTCCTTGTCCACGGCGGTGATGACCAGCTCGCCCTGGCTCCCCGCAGGGAGCACCTCGCCGGTGTCCGGATCGATGATCTCGGGGATGAAGTGGTCCTCGTTGATGTGCATGCCCTTTTGGGCGGAGCACTCGAAGCTGACGCCGGGGCCGGAGAGCTCCGTGAGGCCGTAGATGTCGTAGGCCTTGATGCCCAGGGTCCTCTCGATGTCCCGGCGCATCTCCTCGCCCCATGCCTCCGCGCCGAAGATACCCGCCTTCAGGGGGATGTCCTCGGGACCGAGACCCAGTTCCTTCATCCGTTCGCCCAGATAGGCGGCGTAGCTGGGGGTGCAGCAGATGACGGTGGCGGAAAGGTCCCGGATGAACATGATCTGCCGGTCCGTGTTGCCGGAGGACATGGGCACCGTGAGGCAGCCCACCTTGTGGCTCCCGCCGTCCAGGCCCGCCCCGCCGGTGAAGAGGCCGTAGCCGTAGGCCACCTGGACCACGTCCTCGTCGGTGGCGCCCGCCGCCACCAGGGCGCGGGCGCAGCAGTCCTCCCAGAGGTCGATATCGTGCTGGGGGTAGAAGGCCACCACCCGCTTGCCGGTGGTGCCGGAGGTGGAGTGGATGCGGACGCACTCCTTCAGGGGCTTGCCCATGAGGCCGTAGGGGTAGGCGTCCCGAAGGTCCGCCTTGGAGAGGAAGGGGAGCTTGGAGAGGTCCTTTACGCTCTGAACGTCGTCCGGGGTCACGCCCTTCTCCTCCATCTTCTTCCTGTAATAAGGCACGTTCTCCCAGACCCGGCGGACCTGGCTCACCAGGCGCTCGCTCTGCCATCGTTCGATCTGTTCCCGGGACGCGGTCTCGATCTCGGGCTGGTAGTAGTTTTCCATCCGTTTCACCTCTTATATCCTGGGCAGTCTGGCCCGGAATTCGGCCAGCTCCCGGTCCGTGGGCACGTAGTCGTCCATCTGGCCGTTGTGGAACTTCTCGTAGGCCACGAGATCGAAGTAGCCCGTGCCCGTGAGGCCGAAGAGGATGGTCTTCTCCTCCCCCGTCTCCCGGCAGCGGATGGCCTCGTCCATGGCCACCTTGATGGCGTGGCTGCTCTCGGGGGCGGGCAGGATGCCCTCCACCCGGGCGAAGGCTTCGGCCGCCTCGAAGACGGCGGTCTGGGGCGCGCTCACCGCCTCCATCATGCCCTGATCGTAGAGCTCGGAGAGGATGGGGCTCATGCCGTGGTACCTCAGGCCGCCCGCGTGGTTGGGGGCGGGGATGAAGTCGCTGCCCAGGGTGTACATCTTCGCCAGGGGGCAGACCATGCCCGTGTCGGCGAAGTCGTAGGCGTAGACGCCCCTCGTGAAGCTGGGGCAGGAGGCGGGCTCCACGGCGATGATCCGATAGTCCGCTTCGCCCCGGAGCTTCTCGCCCATGAAGGGGGCGATGAGGCCGCCCAGGTTGGAGCCGCCGCCGGCGCAGCCGACGATGGTATCGGGCTTGATGCCGTACTTGTCCATGGCGATCTTGGTCTCCACGCCGATGACGCTCTGGTGGAGCAGCACCTGGTTCAATACGCTGCCCAGCACGTACCGGTAGCCGGGGTTCGACACGGCGACCTCCACGGCCTCAGAGATGGCGCAGCCGAGACTCCCCGTGGTGCCGGGGTGTTCGGCCAAGATCTTCCGGCCCACCTGGGTGGTCATGGAGGGAGAGGGGGTCACGGACGCGCCGTAGACCCGCATGACCTCCCGGCGGAAGGGCTTCTGCTCGTAGCTCACCTTCACCATGTAGACCTTGCAGTCCAGGCCGAAGTAGCTGCAGGCCATGGACAGGGCCGTGCCCCACTGGCCCGCGCCGGTCTCGGTGGTGACGCCCTTCAGTCCCTGTTTTTTGGCGTAGTAGGCCTGGGCCACGGCGGAGTTCAGCTTATGGCTGCCGGAGGTGTTGTTGCCCTCGAACTTGTAGTAGATCTTGGCCGGAGTCTTGAGCTTTTCCTCGAGACAGTAGGCCCGGACCAGGGGCGAGGGGCGGTACATCCGGTAGAAGCTCAAAATCTCCTCGGGGATGGGGTATTCCCGGGTGTCGTTGTCCAGCTCCTGCTTCACCAGCTCGTCGCAGAATACGCGGTCGAGCTCCGCCGCCGTCATGGGTTGGCGGGTGCCGGGGTTCAGCAGGGGCGCCGGCTTCTTTTCCATGTCCGCCCGGAGGTTGTACCAGTACTTCGGCATCTCGGACTCTTCGAGGTAAATTTTGTAGGGGATGGTGGATGCGCTCATGGGGAATCTCCTTTCCGTTTTTATTCAAAACAAAAAGCCTCGCCCGATTGGACGAGGCTTGCGCTTCTTTTCAGCGGCTCACGATCCAATTCCGGGCAACGCGAAACGGCGGCTAAACCACCAGCCGCTAAACCAGAAGGACCGATTGCCTCTGTTGCCCATGACCGTGCTCCCTTTCGTAAGATTGTATATTATATTACTCTCCCGCCCCCCGTCTGTCAAGCTTATTTTTCCCCGGCCTCGAATCCCTATTCCCACGGAGAAAAAGATATGGTATACTATGCGTATATATTGGGTGAAAAGGCGGTCAACGATGTATTTAGCCGACGGTTGGCAGGATTTCGAGATATTGGACGCGGGCAACGGCGACAAGCTGGAGCGCTGGGGCAGCTTCGTGCTGCTGCGGCCCGACCCCCAGGCCGTGTGGCCCATGGACCGGCATACGGCGGACGCGGTCTATTTTCGATCCCAAAGCGGCGGCGGCCACTGGGAGTTTCAGAAGGAGCTGCCCGAGAGCTGGCAGGTCCGCTACAAGGGTCTCACCTTCGTGGTCCGGCCCACGGGCTTCAAGCACACGGGCCTGTTCCCGGAGCAGGCGGTGAACTGGGACTTTATGAGCGACCGGCTGAAGGCATGGAAAAAGGCCCACGGCCGGGCGCCCCGGGTGCTGAACCTGTTCGCCTACACCGGCGGCGCCACCTGCGCCTGCGCCAAGGCGGGCGCGGAGGCGGTCCACGTGGACGCGGCCAAGGGCATGGTGGCCTGGGCCAAGGACACCGCCGCGGCTCCGGGCCTTTCCGACGCCCCCATCCGCTACATCGTGGACGATTGCTTGAAGTTCGTCCGCCGGGAGCAGCGCCGGGGCAACCGGTACGAGGGCATCCTCATGGACCCGCCCAGCTACGGCCGGGGACCCGGGGGCGAGATGTGGAAGATCGAAACCGGCCTCTTCGAGCTGGTCAGCGAGTGCGCCAAACTTCTCAGCGACGACCCCTGCTTCTTCCTCATCAACAGCTACACCACGGGCCTGGCCCCCAGCGTGCTCAGGAACGTGCTCCGGGTGGCCCTGCCCAGGGGCCACGCCGAAGCGGAGGAGGTGGGCCTGCCCATCCGCCGGGGGAACCTTGTATTGCCCTGCGGCGCGACCGGAAGGTGGACCCCGTGAACATCCGCGTATTGTATGAGGACAACCACCTGCTGGTGGTGGAAAAGCCCGCCAACGTGCCCGTTCAGGCCGACGCCTCCGGGGACGAGGACCTGCTGACCGCCTGCAAGGGGTACATAAAGGAAAAGTATCAGAAGCCCGGCGAGGTCTATCTGGGCCTGGTCCACCGGCTGGACCGGCCCGTGGGCGGCGTGATGGTCTTCGCCCGGACCAGCAAGGCCGCCGCCCGGCTCAC
This sequence comes from Clostridia bacterium, assembly GCA_045652385.1. Classification (GTDB taxonomy): domain Bacteria; phylum Bacillota; class Clostridia; order Christensenellales; family CAG-138; genus RUG472. The sequence goes on along the minus strand of JAZRUD010000418.1, from coordinate 2,097 downwards.
GGAGCAGTTCAGCGCCCACCGGGCCAGGAAACGGTACGCCGCCGTCGCGGAGGGGTCCGCCCCCGCCGAGGGACGGCTCACCGACTGGCTGCTGAAGAACGAAACCACCAACACCACTTCCGCCGTGAAGGAAGGGACCCCGGGGGCCAAGCAGGCGAAGCTGGGCTTTCGGACCCTCGTGCGGGAAAACGGTCTGTCCCTTCTGGACGTGGATCTGCAGACCGGGCGGCCCCACCAGATCCGGGTCCAGCTTTCCCACGCCGGCTGGCCCATCAGGGGCGACCAGCGATACAATCCCGCGGCCAAGGCAGGCGAGCAGATCCGGCTGTGGGCCTACGCCCTGACCATCGCTCACCCCACCCTGAAGGAGGAGATGACCTTCTACGCCCTGCCGCCTTTTTCGGAGTTTCCCACGGCGGTGAAGTATCTGCCCGCCTTTCGGGTCTGCTCCGCCGTCTACGAGGACGAGGACATGCTGGTGGTGGACAAGAACCCGGCCGTGGAGGTGGAGACGGACCTTCTCAGCGAGCTTTCCGCCGTCACCTCGCCCCTCTACCCCGTCCATCGGCTGGACGCCAACACCGTGGGGCTGGTGGCTCTCGCCAAAAACGAAGCCGCCGAGGAGGAGCTGCTGGACGCCTTCGCCCGCCACGAGACCGGCAAGGTCTACGAGGCCATATTGGCGGGGGTCCCCGAGAAGCGGGAGGGGACCCTGGTCCACTACGGCGTGAAGGACGAGGAGCGGGCCTATATGCGCCTGGTGGACAAAAACACCCCGGGCGCGCTCCGGATGGAGCTCGGCTACCGGATCACGGAGACCCGGGACGGGCTCTCCCAGGCGGAGATCCGCCTGTTCACCGGCCGGACCCACCAGATCCGGGTCCAGATGGCAGCCCTGGGCTGCCCGGTGCTGGGGGACGACAAGTACGGCGATCGGGAAGCCAACAAGCGCTTTCGGCAGAAGCGGCAGCTGCTCCTGGCCAAGCGGCTGACCCTCCGGGGCAAGACCTTTACAAGCACACGAGAACTCAACATACACCAACTATTGAAGGAGGACCTATGAACGCACAGGAACGGTACGAATACTGGCTGAACAGTCCCGACGTGGACGAGGGGACCAAGGCGGAGCTGCGCTCCATCGCGGGCGATCCCGTGGAGATCGAGGATCGGTTCTATCAGGAGCTGTCCTTCGGCACGGCGGGCCTTCGGGGCGTGCTGGGGGCCGGCGACAACCGGATGAACGTCTACAACGTCCGCAAGGCCACCGAGGGCCTGGCCCGGCATCTGAAGGAGCGGTTCCCCCAGGGAGCCACCGTGGCCATCGCCTACGATTCGAGGAACTTCTCCGACGTCTTCGCCCGGGAAACCGCCTGCGTGCTGGCGGGTCACGGCGTCCACGTGTACCTCTACAGCACGCTCCACTCCGTGCCCCAGCTGTCCTTCACGGTGCTGCACCTCCACTGCAGCGCCGGCGTGGTCATCACCGCCAGCCACAACCCGCCCAAGTACAACGGGTACAAGGTCTACTGGACCACCGGCGGCCAGGTGGACCCGGTGGAGGCCGACGCCATCACGGACCGCATCCGGGAGGTGGAAGGGTTCGCCACGGGGTATATGGCCTATGAGGAGGCCCTTGAAAAGGGGCTTATCGAGCTCATCGGCGCGGAGGTGGACGAGGCCTACTACGCCGCCACCATGTCCCTGCTGCAACAGCCCAAGCTCCTTGAGGAGAAGGGCAAAAACGTGACCATGATCTATACGCCGCTCCACGGCTCCGGGTACGTGCCCGTGACCACGGTCCTCGATCGCATCGGCATGAAGAACGTGTTCCCCGTGCCGGAGCAGGTGAAGCCCGACGGGAACTTCCCCACGGTGAAGGCCCCCAACCCCGAGGACCCCCACGCCTTCACCCTGGCGTTCAAGCTGGCGGAGGAGAAGAAGGCGGACGTGATCATCGGCACCGACCCCGACTCCGACAGGCTGGGCGTGGCCGTGCGTAAGAACGACGGGGAATGGGCCGTGCTCACGGGGAACCAGATCGGGTCCATCCTCCTCTATTGCCTGCTGACCGCCAAGAAGGAGGCGGGCCTGCTGCCC
>JAZRUD010000417.1:0-2386 GCA_045652385.1 Clostridia bacterium | reverse complement strand
CAGAGCCTCCGGAATGCGGACGGAACCGTCGGCGTTCAGGTTGTTCTCCAGGAACGCGATCAGCATGCGGGGCGGCGCCACGCAGGTGTTGTTGAGGGTATGCGCGTAGTACTTGGAGCCATCCTTCTCCTTGACGCGGATGCCGAGGCGGCGGGCCTGCGCATCGCCCAGCGTGGAGCAGGAGCCGACCTCACAGTACTTCTTCTGGCGCGGAGACCACGCTTCAACGTCGCAGCTCCTGACCTTCAGGTCAGCCAGGTCGCCGGAGCAGCACTCGAGGGTGCGGACCGGAACGTCGAGGCTGCGGAAGAAGTCGACGGTGTTCTTCCACAGTTCGTCGAACATCTGGGGGCTGTCCTCGGGCTTGCAGACGACGATCATCTCCTGCTTCTCAAACTGATGGATGCGGTACACGCCCCGCTCCTCGATGCCGTGAGCGCCCACCTCCTTGCGGAAGCAGGGGCTGTAGCTGGTGAGCCGCTGGGGAAGGCTGTCCTCCTCCAGGAAGGAATCGATGAACTTGCCGATCATGGAGTGTTCGCTGGTGCCGATGAGGTAGAGATCCTCGCCCTCGATCTTGTACATCATGTTCTCCATCTCGGCAAAGCTCATGACTCCGTTCACCACGCTGGAGTGGATCATGAAGGGCGGGATGTAGTAGGTGTAGCCCCGGTCGATCATGAAGTCCCGGGCATAGGAGAGGACGGCGGAATGGAGCCGGGCGATGTCGCCGCAGAGGTAGTAGAACCCGTTGCCGCTGATCTTGTCCCGGGCTGCGTCCAGCTCGATGCCGTTGAACTGCTTCATGATGTCCGTGTGGTAGGGGATGGGATAGTCGGGCACCAGGGGCTCGCCGAAGCGCTCTATCTCCACGTTCTCCGAATCGTCCTTGCCGATGGGCACGGAGGGGTCGATGATCTGGGGGATCACCAGCATGCGCTTCCTGATCTCCGCCTGGAGCTCCCCTTTCCGCTGGTCCAGGGCGGCCATCTCGTCGGCCATGGCGGTGACCTCCTTCTTTGTGGCCTCCGCCTCGTCCCGCTTGCCCTGGCCCATGAGCATGCCGATCCGCTTGCTGATCACGTTCCGCTGATTGCGGAGGTAGTCGCAGCGGGTCACGGCCTCCCGGTATTCCTTGTCGAGGGCGATCACCTCGTCCACCAGGGGGAGCTTCGCGTCCTGAAACTTCTTTTTGATGTTCTCCCGCACCAGATCGGGGTCGGTGCGCAACAGCTTGATGTCTATCATATGTTTACATCCTTTCCGGGGCCTGGATGCCCAGCAGATTCAATCCGATCTCAATGGTTTGCCGCGCGGCGTCGGTGAGCGCCAGGCGGGCCGTCCGTTCCTTCTCATCCTCCGCCATGATGCGGATCTCGTAGTAGAACTTGTTCATGGCGGTGCACACGGCCATGACCGCCCGGGCGACGAGGTAGGGCTCGTACTTGTCCGCGGCGGCCTTCACGGCGGCGGGGAAGCCGTCGATGGCCTTGAGGAGCGCCAGGGAATAGGGGTCGGAGAGGACCGAAGCGTCCAGCTTGGCCCGATCGTACCCGCCGGCCTTGCGGAGCACGGAGCAGCACCGGGCGTGGGTGTACTGGGCGTAGGGGCCCGTTTCCCCGTCGAAGTTCAGCACCTTGTCGTAGCTGAAGACCACGTCCTTGATCCGGGAGTTGTAGAGGGCGCCCCAGATCACCGCGCCCACGCCCACGGCCTCCGCCGCGGCGCGCTTGTCCTCCAGATCGGGGCTCTTCTCGCAGATGATCTCGTAGGTCTTCTCCACCGCCGCGTCCAGCACGTCGTCGAGGTACAAAACCTTGCCCTCCCGGGTGTGGAAGGCGCCGCCCTCCATGCTGACCATGCCGAAGTTCACGTGGACGCAGTCCTTGACCCAGTCCCTTCCCATGAGCTCCAGGACCTTGAAGATCTGCTTGAAGTGAAGATCCTGCTGGTAGGCGACGACGTACAGGAGCTTGGCGAAATCGTAGGTCTCCTTCCGATAGCAGGCGGCGGCCAGGTCCCTTGTGGCGTAAATGGTGCTGCCGTCGCTCTTCAGGATGATGCAGGGGGGCATGTTCCATTCGGAAAGGTCCACGATGGTGGCGCCCTTGTCCACCTTGCTGATACCCTTTTCCCTCAGCTCGTCGATGACGGGCTCCATCTTGTCCTCATAGAAGGACTCCCCGGCCCAGCTGTCGAACCGGACGCCCATGCGCTCGTAGGTCTTCTTGACCTCCCGGATGGTGGCGTCCTTCATCTGCTTCCAGAGACCTACGGCCTCTTCGTCGCCCGTTTCGATCCTATGGAACCAGGCCCGGGCCTCCTCGTCCATCTCGGGATGGTCCTCGACCTCCCTGTGGTAGCGGACGTACAGGTCCACCAGCTC
>JAZRUD010000416.1:0-2023 GCA_045652385.1 Clostridia bacterium | reverse complement strand
GGTCCGATTCAAGGGCCTCACCTTCAAGTGCGTGGACGCAGGCTTCGGCAAGAACGTAGAGGTGGACGTGGTCATCCGCCCCGAGGATATCGACATCGTGGCCCCCGAGAAAGCCCGGGTGACGGGCAAGGTGGTGTCCGTGGTGTTCATGGGCGTCCATTACGAGATCGACGTGGACTGCGGCGGCTACGAGTGGGTGGTCCATTCCACGGACTACGCCGCCGTGGGCGACACCGTGGGCACCTCCATTCCCCCGGACGCCATCCACGTCATGAAGAAGACCCGGGAGAAGAACCTCTTCGACGCCGAGGTCTGGCCCAACGAGGGCATGATCTACATCGACGACGTGGGCTTCGCCGCCAACGATCTCGAGGGCTACGAGAAGAAGGAGATCGCCATGGTGGAGATCGACCCGGCCAGGGTGCAGATCGTGAACCCCAAGGACGCCGAGCTCACCGGCACCATCAAGAGCTGCATGTTCCTGGGCACCCACTACCAGATCACCGTCTCCTGCGAGGAGAACGACTGGATCGCCCATTCCGAGGAGTTCATGGAGGACGGCGAGGAGGTGGGCATCCTGGTGGACGCCAAGGACCTCGTCCTGACGGACAAGAAGGAGTGACGCTCATGAAGCGCAAGTTCTTTGCCTACCCCTATATCGTGTGGATGATCCTGTTCATCGTGGCGCCCATGCTGTTCATCTTCTATTACTCGGTGAACGTGGGCGGCGAGTGGACCATCGCCAAGGCCTGGGGCACCCTCAGCGACGCGGGCAAGTGGATGATCCTCTGGACCAGCGTGGTCATGGCGTTCAAAACGACTTTGATCTGCCTGCTCCTCGGATACCCCATCGCCTACATCCTCTCCAACATGAACAAGACCGTGGCGGGCTTCCTGTCGGTCCTGTTCTTCGTGCCCATGTGGATGAACTTCGTGCTCAGGACCTACGCCTGGCAGGCGATCCTCGAGTACTTCCTGCCGAACCTTTTGGGCATGAAGGACGGCACCCTCACCGGTACGGAGGCGGCGGTGCTGATGGTGCTGGTCTATAACTTCCTGCCGTTCATGATCATGCCACTCTACAACACTCTGGCGAAGCTGGACAAGTCCCTGCTGGAGGCGGCGAGGGATCTGGGAGCCAACGGCTTTCTCACCTTCATCCGGGTGGTGCTGCCTCTGTCCGTGCCGGGCATCGTGTCCGGTATCACCATGGTGTTCATCCCCGCCATCACGGCCTTTACCGTGCCCGCCCTCATCGGCAACGGGAAGTACTATCTGTACGGCAACGAGATCGAGCTGGCCTTCAAGACCCTCTCCGGTCAGGGGGACTACGCCGTGGGCTCCACGCTCTCGATCATCCTGCTCATCTGCGTGGTGGTGTCCACGCTCATCATGAATCACGTTGACAAGGATCAGAAGGAAGGGGGGCAGATGTGGTGAAAAAGGTATCCAGCTCTCTTAAATACGTGTATCTTGCGCTGATGATCCTGTTCCTCTATATCCCCATCCTGTACCTGATCGTGTTCTCCTTCAACGATTTCTCCACGGGGCGGCGGATCAGCTATGCGAATTTGGGCGCGTGGAAGGGATTCACCCTCCACAATTACACCACCCTGTTCACCGGAGAAGCGGGCCAGGCGCTGCTCCTCACCCTGGAGGTGGCGGGCATCACCAGCGTTCTCGCCACCCTCATCGGCACCGCGGCGGCCATCGGCATCTACAGCATGCGGAAGCGGACCAGAAACCTGGTGCTGAATGCCTCCCAGCTTCCCATGGTGAACCCGGACCTGGTCACGGGCATCACGTTCATGATGCTTTTCGCCTTCGTGAATACGCTCCTCGTCAAGATGAGTCTGAAGCAGGTAGGGGACATCGCGAAGCTGCTGATCGCCCACATCTCGTTCAGCATCCCCTACGTGATCTTCTCCGTCATGCCTCGGCTCCGGCAGAGTTCGGACCTTTTGTACGAGGCGGCCATGGACCTGGGGTGCTCGCCCATGCAGGCCCTGTTCAAGGCCGTGAT
>JAZRUD010000415.1:0-4044 GCA_045652385.1 Clostridia bacterium | reverse complement strand
GAGCGCAAGGGGCACTACCTGTCCGTGTCGAAGACCAAGGCCAAACTCCAGAAGCAGAAGATCAACAACCCCGTGGCGAACGTGCTGGCCCATATCTACGCTTACGTGCTGTTCGTCATCTACATGATCCCTGTGGTCATGATCGTGATCTTCTCCTTCCAGACCTACGGCGCCATCCGCATGAAGCGCCTGGATCTTTCCAACTGGACGCTGATCAACTTCTTCGGCAAGCAGGACTACGAGTATCTGACCAACCGGGGCACCTACAAGACCCGGGTGGGGTCCATCTCCGGCCTGTTCTCCAACGAGGCCACCTTGGGCGGCATCAAGACCAGCTTCATCCTGTCCATGCTGGCTGCGGCCCTGGCCTGCGTCATCGTGGTCATCGCCTGCAACTTCATCTTCAGGAAGAAGGGGAAGAAAATGGGCGTGGTGGTGGAATATGCGCTGCTGTTCCCGTGGCTGCTGCCCACCATCCTCATCTGCTATTCCTTCCGTACCTTCTTCAACGCGGAGAACATCTGGTACGTTGGGAATCAGAACCTGTACTACGCGGACAACGTGCGGATACTGATCGTGCTCGCCTATACGGTGGTCAAACTGCCATTCTCCCTGCGCATGATCAAGGCCGCCTTCTACGCCATCGACGAGGAACTGGAGGACGCGGCCCGGAACCTGGGTTCCAGCGGCATCCGAACCTTCCTCCAGGTGAAGCTGCCCATCATCCTGCCCAGCGTGCTCGCCGTGTTCGCCCTGAACTTCAACGCCCTGTTCACGGAGTACGATATGTCCGCCACCTTTGCCAGCACCTACGGCACCTCCTACGCCATGGTCATCCAGAGCATGTGCCAGGAGGAGGGCCTGTACGGGTATAACGTGAACGCCTCCGGCCGCCGCTGCGCGTCCACGGTGTTCATCATGCTCGTGTCCGGACTCATCCTGTACCTGGTCTACGGCGTGGGCGCCCGGGATCTGGGCGAACGGCTGGAGGCGAAGAAGCGCTGGCGGGATCGGCTCGACAAGCTCACGGGCAAGAGCAAAAAGAGCGCTGCGGTGAAGGCATGAAGCCGAACATCGTCTTCGACATGGGGCAGGTCCTGATGGACTTTGCCCCGCCCAAGTTCATCGCCCGGCTCGGATACGCCGGCGGCGACGCCGAAGCGCTCCTGCAGGAGGTGTTCAAGGGCTGGGAATGGGTGGCCTTCGACCGGGGGGACATCACCGGCCAGGACGTGGTGGACAGCGCCTGCTCCCGGCTGCCTGAGCGGCTCCATGAAGCGGCCCGGGAGCTGGTGTTCCGGTGGTGGGAGAACATGATCCCCATGCCCGGCGCCAAGGAGCTGGTGAAGGAGCTGTATGACAAAGGGTACGATCTGTACGTGCTCTCCAACGCCTCCCAGGACTTCCACAGGTACTTCGACCGGATCCCCGGCAGCGAATACCTGCCCCGGGCGCGGCGGTTCGTGTCCTCGGACTATAAGCTTCTGAAGCCTCAGCACGAGATCTACGAGCTGTTCTGCGAGACCTTCCGTCTCTCCCCCGCCTCCTGCGTGTTCATCGACGACAGTCCGCCCAACGTGGAGGCCGCCCGGCGGCTGGGCATGCAGGCCGTCGTCCACCGGGGCGACACGGCGCGGCTCAGGCGGGAGCTCCGGGAGCTGGGCGTGGACGTGGAGGCATAACCTTTTTTCTGCGGCTTTTTCTCTTTGTACAAAGAAGAAAACAGAGAAACGTAAAAAAAGGGATTGCGGCTTAGCTGCAATCCCTTTTTTGTTTATTGTGCTTTTCTTTTTGGGCGACTTTTTCTTTTCACTGAAAGAAAAAGTTAACCCAATTTCCCTTTCAATCCCTCCACCGCCACGGCCAGCGCTTCCTCGAAGGGGGGGTGGGGGCGCATGGCGCGCAGGATGTCAGCGGGGGTCTGCCCGTTGGCGATGGCCTCGGAGAGCTGGGAGATCATATCGGAGGCGTTGGCGCACATGAGCTGGGCCCCCAGGAGCTTTTTGGTCTCGGCGTGGGCCACCAGCTTCATAAAGCCCCTATCGCCGTTGAGGATCACGGTGCGGCCGTTGGCGGACATGAGGGCCTTCGCCGTCTTCACGGGGACGTTTTGCGCCTTGGCGTCGGCCTCGGTGAGCCCCACGGCGGCGATCTCCGGACGGACGTACACGCACCCGGGCACCAGGCTGAGGTCCATCTCGTTGACGCGGCCTGCGATCTCGTCCACCGCGAAGATGCCCTGGGCCGTGGCCACGTGAGCCAGCTGCACCGGGGAGGAAACGTCGCCGACGGCGTAGACGCCCGGGACGCTGGTCTCGAACTTCTCGTTCACCTTGATCCGCCGCCGGTCCATCTCCACGCTTACGCCCTCGCCGAACAGGCCCGTAGTGTAGGGGCTGCGGCCGATGGCGCAGAGCACCTTCTCGCCGGTGACGGACTGGAGCTTGCCCTTGGTCTCGAAGTTCACCTGCAGGCCGTCCGCGGCGGCTTCCAGATTCTTCACCATGGCCCCGGTGAAGATCTGCACGCCCCGCTTCTTCATGATCATGGCCAGGTTCTGGCCCAGCTCCCGATCCATGTTCGGCAGCAAACGGTCCAGGCCCTCCACCACGGTCACCTGGACGCCCAGGTCGTTGTAAAAGGTGGCGAACTCCATGCCGATGACGCCGCCGCCGATGATGACCAGGGACGAAAAGCCACCGCCCTCTCCGGAAAGCAGCTCGTCGGAGGTCATGACCCCGGGCAGATCAAGGCCCGGGATGGGCGGCCGGGCGGGCACGGAGCCCGTGGCCAAAAGGATGTTCTGTGCAGTGTAGACGCCCTCGCTCTCGCCGGCCACCGTGACGGTGTTGGGCGCGGTCAGGGTGCCGGTGCCGCGGATGAGGGTCACCTTGGCGGCTTTGAACAGGCTTTCGATGCCGGAGCGGAGCTTCTCCACCACCTGCTGCTTATAGGCGAACATGGCGGAAAGGTCATAGGAAAGGCTTTCCGCCGTCACGCCCAGAGCCGGGCCGTTCTTGGCCTCCTCATAGACGCCGGAGGCGTGGAGCAAAGCCTTGGTGGGAATGCAGCCCCTATTGAGGCAGGTACCGCCCACCTCCCGGCGCTCCACTATGGCTGTCTTCAAACCCAGCTTGGCGGCGTGGAGGGCGGCCTCGTAGCCCCCGGGGCCCGCGCCGACGACGATGAGATCAAAATCGAACATAGGTCAACTCCTGTTTTTACAAATTCTGTTGTTGGATCAGTTCCAATGCCTCGTCCAGGGAAACGCATTCGGCAAACAGATCCGGCCATACCTCGTTGAAGTAATAGGCGCAGGTCGTTTCTCCGGTCATGTAGGGATTGTCGAAGGTGGAATTGGTTCCCTCGGGAAGGATCACATGATAGCCACGCTCAAAAGCAGATTTCACCGTGGCGTCGATGCAGAAATTGGTCTGCAGGCCCACGATCATCAGCGTCTCGTCCCTGGCCGCTTCCAGATAGGCGGTGAACTCCCTGTTCCCGAAGCAGCTGTTGATGGTCTTGACGAAGGTTTTCTCGCCCGCTTTCGGCGCCACCACGTCGGTGATCTCAAAGCCCTCGTCACCCACGGAGAACCCGGAGCCGGTGCCGGCGTTGTGCTGGACGTAGATGACCTCCACGCCGTTCTTTCGGGCGGTTTCAACGACTTTCGCCACGTTGGCGATCAGGTTGCCCCTATCATAGAGCTCGTCGTCCATGAGAGCCTTTTGCATATCGATCACGATCAATTTCATAGGATGACTCCTTTCATTTTCAAAGCGCGGAAGCGATCAGGCCCAGCAGGTCCGCCTGCTGCTCCCCCTCTATGCCGGATCCCGCCAAAGCCTGTCGAACGGCTTCCTTCTGAAAGCTCACCCCCCGAAGGGCCTCTTCCAGGCGAGACGCCAGGCTGTGGTCCATGGCGTCGGTATAGACCCGGGCGGCGGTGACGACGCCCTCATCGACGATCAGCTGCAGCTCCACCCCGCCCCAGGGACAGCGCCCCTCCACCCGCCAGGTGAAGGGCAGCTTCTGGCCGAAACG
>JAZRUD010000414.1:0-1028 GCA_045652385.1 Clostridia bacterium | reverse complement strand
CCCTCGTCATGTTGAAGAAATACGTGGACCGGGTGGGCCACGTCCATCTGAAGGACATGCGCCTTTCCGTGGTGAAGGAGGCCCGGGACAAGGATTGGAGCTTTTTGACCGCCGTGCGCAACGGTGCGTTCACCGTGCCCGGCGACGGGGACGTGGATTTCGATCCCGTTTTCCAGGTCCTGTCCGACGCGAACTATGAGGGCTGGCTCCTGGTGGAGGCCGAGCAGGACCCCGCCAAGGCGAATCCCCTGGAATACGCCGTCAAGGGCCGCCGGTATATCGCCGAGCATACGGGGCTGTAAAGGAGATGGTGTGAAAACATTGTTTTTCACACCACCGTAGTTTGTGCCTTTGCTGCGGACCGGCGCAGCAATTTCGCAAGCGGAACCGGCAAAACTGCCAAAAGGAATGGAGGGCATATGTATTTCGACAAGGAGCTGCATCGCGGCTACAACGCGTATATCGACGCCGCGAGGGACGATCTGGGCACCATGATGGACGTGGGTGTGCTGGCGCTGGAACCGGGCGACGCCTACGCTATCTGCGATCCTGAAAAGGAGACCGCCGTGCTGCTGTTCGAGGGCAGGGTGGAGCTGACCTACGGGGAGAAAACGGTCCTGGCCGACCGTCCCGACTGCTTCCGTCACGAGGCCTACTGCCTGCTGGCCCCCCGGGGGACGAAGATCGCCCTGACCGCCAGATCCCACGCGGAGCTGTATATCCAGCAGACTCCCAACGACCGGGACTACGCGCCCGTGCTGTACACTCCCGAAACGGTCCAGGTCCAGCATGCCGGAGCCAACGGGGAGCTCATGGGCGCCATGCGCCGGGAGATCAAGACTTTCTTCGATTACGAGAACGCGCCCTTTTCCAACATGGTCCTGGGCGAAGTGCTGAACTTCCCCGGCAAGTGGTCCTCCTATCCGCCCCATCATCACCCCCAGCCGGAGGTGTATTACTACCGCTTCGACCATCCCCAGGGCTTCGGCGCGGGCTTTGCTAACGGAGAGATCTACGAGACCCGTCAC
>JAZRUD010000413.1:0-2213 GCA_045652385.1 Clostridia bacterium | reverse complement strand
AGGTGGTGCTCATCTCCCCCAAGGAGCTGCAGCTGCCCTCTTATATCAAGAAGGACGTTTTGCAGAAGTATGACATCCCCTATACCCAGACCACCAATCTGGAGGGCGCCATGCCTCAGCTGGACGCGCTGTATATGACCCGTGTTCAGCGGGAGCGGTTCTTCAACGAGGAAGATTATCTCCGTCTGAAGGACAGCTACATCCTGGATCCCGAAAAGATGAAGAACGCCCGGGAGGACATGATCGTCATGCATCCCCTGCCCCGCGTCAATGAGATTTCGGTGGCCATCGACCAGGATCCCCGCGCCTGCTATTTCAAGCAGGTGCTGTACGGCAAGTACATGCGTATGGCCCTCATCATGATGCTGTTGGAGGTGAAAGCATGATCATCGGTTCCATCAAAAACGGTATGGTCATCGACCACATCACCGCCGGCCGCTCCATGGAGCTTTATGACCTGTTGGGTCTGGAAAAGGCCGATTGTGAGGTTGCCCTCATCAAGAACGCCGTCAGCGCCAAAATGGGCCGCAAGGACATCATCAAGATCAACGGCGATTTCCCGGTGGATCTCAACGTTATCGCCTATGTGGATCCCAAGGCCACCATCAACATCATCCAGGATGGCGTTCTGGTGGAAAAAAAGGCTCTGCAAACGCCCCAGCGTCTGGTAAACGTGGTGAAGTGCCAGAATCCCCGGTGCATCACCTCCACCGAGCAGGAGCTGGATCACATTTTTGTCCTCACCGAGCCGGAAAGCGGCGTTTACCGCTGTATTTACTGCGAAGCACAGGCAAAATAAGTTAATAAAGACGCAACCCGACCTATGAACCATAGGTCGGGTTTTTTATGTGGCGGTTCAGGAAAGATCTTCTCTCACGCGAGAGGCTTGTCTGCACATTCTTCGATCGCTGTATATACCTTTTCTGACCAATCCCAAATATCCTTGCAATCCTGTTCGATGTAGATGATCTTATCCTTTAAATTGGTCGGTATGCAGGGAGCAAGGGTGTCCTGCCATTTCATTGGTATCACGATTTTATGAACCCAATCACTGAGGCATAATTCGTCCTTGACTTTCACAGGCAGCACACCGTCAAATTCGGCGTTCGGATGAGCGATCAGTTGTTCATACCGGAAATAAAACCGCACGCCCGGTTCAAAATGAACACTTAAATCCCGCTCATCCGGAAATCGCCCTAAGGCGCGCTCCATAACCAGCCTATCGCCTGCTTGGCAATTCCCCCATGCAAACATAATGTATTCAAAGTAATCGGCAGGGTCATTTGCTGCATTTCTATGCTCACGCATCAACTCCTCAACAGGAATGTTTCGCGCGTTACGTGCGGATAACAGCTTGCCGCACGCAAAAATTTTGATGGCATTCTCAACAGAGGTTGTGTGACATACGTATTCCGTGACACAACCTCTTCTATACGGACAAGCGGTGCATTCCGTCAGCAGCTTCGGGCGCGGCACGGATAAATACCGCTCTTTCTGTTTGACAGCATCCAGAATGGCGCATAATGTGCGCTTGTCGTCGCACTCAATTTCGCACGTCCTGCCATACTTCTTCTCATACTCTATAAACTCAATGATGGTTCGGATTTCCCAGTTTGTCACCGAGGGATAATTGGACAGCTTTTTGTAGAATATGCCATCCCACACTTCGGTATATTCAAAATCACCAATTTTTATCAGCATATTCTCACCCCGATTTCAAGTTTCCCATACTGTTTGGTTGCATATTATCACAGGAATGCCAAACATACAAGAACAGTCCCGGCAGATGATCCTGCCGGGACTGAAGCTGTTTTATGATACCCGCCGGATGGTAGGGGGGTGTTATGCAGTTTTAGCGATCCCACTTTTTGATAAGGGCTTCCAGCTCGGCGGCAAAGCCCTTGAGATCCTTGTTGGTGCCGCCCTTGTTGTGGGCGATGGCTTCCAGCAGTGCCTGGCCCTGACGCTGCAGCTCCTTGAACTGAGCGGTGACGCCCTGCTCCTGTTCGGCCTTCTTCTTGATGGGGGTATGGCCTTCCTTGATCATCTGGTTGGCGATCAGGTCATATTCTTCGGTCAGCTCGGGGCCGTGGACGGCAAAACCCAGCTTTTCCAGCCGCTCCACGTACTGGGGCACCACATCGGCGTCGCCGTGAACCACGAAGACCTGCTTGGGCTTGGGCGAGAATGCCTGAATCCAGTTGAGCAGGCCG
>JAZRUD010000412.1:0-17544 GCA_045652385.1 Clostridia bacterium | reverse complement strand
CTGCGGAGGCGTTTTTATGCGTATAGATCATCGCTTCTTCGGTGTCGGGGCACGACCGGTCATGCGCGTGTAGTAAACGGGACGATCGCCGGGGGCAGGGTCAAAGTCGCCGGGCAAAGCCCGCCAGCCCCACCAGCCGGTGGTGGCAGGCAGGTTCATGCGGTGTTCGGAATCCAGGCCCAGCACGTCCTGTAGCTGAATCACCACCAGGTCGGCCACGGAGGTCATAAGCCCGCGGATGAACCCAAAGGGAAAGCCCTCCTGCTGATTGAGCCCCAGATAGTCCACAGCAAAGGCGGCATATTTGGCATCGCAGCCTTTGAACCAACCCATGATCGTGTCGTTATCGTGGGTTCCCAGGTAGGCCACACAGTTCTTCACATAGTTGTGCGGCAGCTCCCGAGAATCTGCCAGCGGCTCGAAGCCGAACTGCATCACCCGCATGCCGGGACAGCCCGAGTCGTTCAGGAGTTTCTTCACCTCGGGGGTCAGAAAGCCCAGGTCCTCCGCGATGATGCTGTCCCCCATGCCCTCCTCCCGGAAGGCGTTGATAAGCTTCATGCCGGGGCCGGGATACCACTTTCCCACACGGGCGTCCTTCGCGCCATAGGCTACGCCCCAAAAGCTTTCGAGGCCGCGAAAGTGGTCGATGCGCAGCACGTCGCATCGGCTGGCCGCACCTCTCAGTCGGCTGCGCCACCAGGCGAAATTCTCCCGCTCGTTGGCGTCCCAGTCGTACACCGGATTGCCCCAGAGCTGGCCAGTTTCGGAGAAGTAATCAGGGGGCACGCCCGCGATCATCTTCGGTGTTCCTGCCTTGTCCAACTGGAACAGCTCACGATGGGACCACACGTCGGCGCTGTCGTATGGTACATAGATAGGGATGTCTCCAATGAAAAACACACTCTGTTCGTGGGCATAGGCCTTGAGCGAATGCCACTGGGTATCGAAGCAGAACTGAACGAACGCGTGATAGTCGATAATATCCCTCAGTTCGTCAGAATACCGTTCTACGGCGTTCGGCTCACGATCCCGGATATCCTCCGGCCAATCCACCCAGCACTTTCCCTCGAAGCGATCCTTCAAAGCGCAAAACAGGGTCCAATCCTTGAGATACCAACCGTTTTGCTCCACATAATCTGCCATCCTGGTCCGATCGAATCGGGCGAACGCTTTTTGAAGCACATGACGCCGACGATTGTACAGCAAGCCAAAGTCCACTTTACGGGGATCTGCGCCCCAGTCCCCACCGATGTCCTCATCGGTCAACAGCCCTTGCTCCTTCAGCAGATCCAGGTCCACCAGGTAGGGGTTCCCGGCGAAAGTAGACGCGCTTTGATAGGGAGAATCCCCGTAGCCGGTTGGGGTCAGGGGAAGTATCTGCCAATACCTTTGCCGCGCACGGTGCAGATAGTCCACGAAATCATAGGCTGCTTTTCCCAGAGTGCCCACGCCATACGGGGACGGCAAACTGGTGATATGCAACAACAGACCGCTCGCTCGTTTCATGCTCTTTCCTCTCGATCCTCGTAAATCTTCTTGTGTATTGTAACACATAAATGCTATAATAGAAAGCAGAAAAATGTAAATACGGTCCCTGGACCAAAAGGAGATTCTATGGAATTGAACAGATACCTGAAGCTCAGCCCGGAAGTAGCGGATGCGTTGTCGTCCGGAAAACCTGTCGTGGCGCTGGAAAGCACCATCATCTCCCACGGTATGCCCTACCCACAGAACGTGGAGACCGCCTATGCCTGCGAACGGGTATGCCGGGAGAACGGTGCCGTGCCCGCTACCTGCGCCATCATCGGCGGGAAGCTTTGCGCGGGACTCACTGCAGAGGAGATCGATTATCTGGGTCGGGAAGGAACCAAAGTGACCAAGGCCAGCCGTCGGGACCTGCCCCTGCTCCTCGCTAAGGGCATGGATGGAGCTACTACCGTGGCCGCCACCATGATCATCGCCCATATGGCAGGTATCAAGGTCTTTGCCACCGGCGGCATCGGCGGCGTGCACCGGAACGGTCAGGATACCATGGACGTGAGCGCGGATCTGGACGAACTGGGAAAGACCCCCGTCTGCGTGGTCTGTGCCGGAGCCAAGGCTATCTTGGACTTGCCTCGGACCATGGAATATCTGGAGACCAAGGGCGTGCCTGTCATCGGCTTCGGCACAGACGAACTGCCCGCCTTCTACACAGCGAAAAGCGGCATTCCCCTCACCTGGCGAGTGGACGATCCGAAGGAGGTTGCAGACGCCATCCACGCCGCGGAGAGCCTTGGGTATGACGGCGGCATGCTGGTGACTGTGCCTATCCCCGCCGAATGGTCCATGGATGCCGACTATATCAACGCCGCCATCGACGAAGCCCTCCTGGAAGCGGACGCGAAGGGCGTGGTGGGCAAGGAGATCACCCCCTTCCTCCTCGCAAAAATCAAGGAGATCACCGGGGGCAGCAGCCTTGCCTCCAATATCCAGCTCGTGTTCAACAATGTAAAAACTGCTGCCCGTATCGCGGCAAAGCTATGAACCATTTCCATATGCAAACGCCCCGCCGGTGGGGGGGGGCTTTTAGTATGTTTTTTCAGTCTCTCCAGGGGCGGCGTGCACAAACGAAGTTGCGTTTCCAATAGGCGGACAAGGGCCGTTTGACCACCTTGCCGTTGCCGGAGGATGCGTCGATCATGGTGCCCCCGCCGATGTAGATGCCGGTATGGTTGATGCTTTTATTTGTATCGGACCGGAAGAACAGAATATCCCCTCTCTTCAGACTGTTGATGCTTTCGATCTTGGTCCAGCTGCTCTTCTGTGAATAACCGGCGGCATTCAGGCGAATCCCGTCTACGCCGGCCTGCTTCAAACACCAATATATCAGGCCGGAGCAGTCGAACTTGTTCGGTCCTCGTCCGCCCAACACGTATTCGCAACCGAGCTTGCTGTTTGCGGCGGCGATGAATTTGTCGATGCGCGTATCCTTCTTCGGCGTGGGGCTGGGTTTTGTCGTAGGGTTGGCCGTTTTCTTTTTGGCTTCCTGCTCCGCTTTCTTTTTCGCTTCCTGCTCCGCTTTTTTCTGGGCGGCAGCCTCAGCTTCCTGCTGCTTTTGCAATTCTTTGGAGATCTTGGCGCTGTCAGAATACAGCAGCTCCAACGTTTTTTCTCCTGCTAAGCCATCTACATGGAGATTGTTGCGCTTCTGGAAAGCTTCCACAGCAGCGACGGTAACGGGGCCGTAAACCCGATCCACTTCTTTCTCCGCCAGGTACCCAAGCTCTACAAGTTGTTCTTGTAAAGCTTTCACGTCCTGTCCTTCCGCACCCTCTTTCAAGCAATAATGCTCGGCCGTATCGCTATAGAGAATGGTCTGTGTCTCGTTTCCGGCGATGCCATCCTGTTTTAGCTCATGCTGACGCTGGAAAAGGATCAGGGCGGATTCCGTACTGGTACCAAAATAGTTGGTAGGTTCGTCGATATCCAGATACCCCAGTTCCATGAGCCGGTACTGGAGCGTGTTTACGGCCTCACTCTTGTCGTGTTTCTTTAGCGTCGCGTACTTCGGCGTAGGTTCAGGAGTGCTTTCCGGCTGATCGGTCACGGACGGCTCCGGCGTCGGGTCCACGTCGATAGGCTCGAACTGGGTCTGTTCCGGCTCGTCCGTGGGCTCATCCATCGGCGGCCAGGTGATCTCCGGCTCATAAGGATCGGATATGGGATGAACGTCGGAGGAAAGACGAACATCCTCTTCGGTCCACGGTTCATCCTCTTGACTATAGTTCTCTATCGCACCGCGCACACGGGTCCTGGCTGCATCCGCCGTGACCGCTTCGCCTGTAGAACGGCAGCTGGAAATACACAGGATCATCAGCAGGATCACCAGCAGCAGAAAGACCGCTGAAAGCAACAAAAGCCGACGCCTTCCTCTGCCGGGAAGCCGCTTTATCTTTTCTCCTACATCGTCGAAGAAAAGAAGTATTTGATTCAGAATCGCTTTTAGTGTATCCATACGCTAACAGTTTACCTTCTTCTCGACGAACGCGCAATAATTCGTCGAAAAATGTTAAACAATGTTCTTTTTTCCGTTACAAGTGATCAGAACTCCGGGATCTCAGTCTCTTCAAGCAGCGGCTCCATGTCCTCCGGCATCTCCTCGTCCGGCTGCAGCAGTGCTTCCAGCTCCGCATCGACAATCAAATCCGAGGGTTCAGCCGAAAGCTGCTCCTCATTTGCCCGATTCTCATACCACCAAGACACGATGTCCTCCACCGCTACATGGCTGGAGCTGCCGGAAAGCCCGTTGGGGATCAGCACTACCACTATAATCTGGGGATCCTCCCGCGGCGTGACTGCGACGAACCAGCTGGTATTTTCAATGTCCACGTTGTTGCTCGCAGATGTCTGGGCCGTGCCGGTTTTGCCGATGATCATCTTCAGGTAGGTATCGGAGAACGATTTGGAGAACACGCTGGACGCCGTACCGCCGTCTTCCGGGGAAACCACGCCGGCCATGCCGGTGAGGAGCGCTTCCCAGTATTCTTCGGGAGCCTCCACATGATTCAAAATCTGCGGCTTGCATTTCTCGTACAGGGTGCCGTCAGGATAATAGATGGAGTTCAGGAGGGTCGCCTTGTGCACGTCGCCCCTTGTGACCACGGTGGACACGTACCGGGCCACGGAAACGGGCGTCAGCAGGGAGACGCCCTGCCCGATGCCGCTCTGGATTGTATAAGTGGGCTTCCAGCGAAGCTCCTCAAGCCAGGTGGAGATAGTGACGATCCAGTCGGTGTGCAGCAGGCTGATGCCCAGAGGAATGTTCAGCTCTTCGTTGAGGATGCGCCGGATGTCGTCGCCTCGCTCCCGCTGTTCCCCGTCCTGCAGCTTTAAAAGGCGCGTAGCGCAGGCTGTCAACGTTTCGTCGCTGACGTCTCGGCCCACTTCTTTGACTATACGCTTGAGCAGTGCATAGATCTCATTGTAGATGAGTCGCGGAATGGAGGACGACTGCTGGGACAAGGACTTGGTGTTGTCGTATCGGGCCGCCTGTCCGCCTACCTGGACTGCCAGTTCGCCGGGCAGCTCCAATCCCGTGGTCCCTTCAAGACCCAGCTGACCCGCCCAATAGGCAAGCTTTTTGATGCCGACTCGATCCGCCACGGTGAAGAAGAAATAGTTGCAGCTCACTGCCAGCGCCCTGCTCAGCGTCAGATTGCTGTGCCTCCCGGGCGTAGTGGTCCAGCAGGACGGCGCGTTAGCCGTTACCTTGGTGGTGGGATCGTCCACAAAGTAGTAGTAGGGGGAACGGTCGGAAATGGTGCTCGTTGTGGTTATAGCTCCTTCCATGAGACCAGCAAAGCCCGTGGCCATCTTGAAAACGGAGCCGGGGGCCGTGCGGATGGCGATGGCCCGGTTCAAGGTGGGCTGATTGGAATTGTCCCCGAAGAGCATCTCCAGCTCGCGCGAATCCACACCGTCAGTAAACAGGTTGGGGTCATAGGTGGGATAGGAAGCCATGGCCAGGATCTCCCCTGTTTGGGCGCCCATGACTACGATCGCCCCAGTCTGGGCCTTGACGATGCTGTCCAGATCGTCCCGAAGCTTGGCGTATCGCTTGCGCTCCTTGCTGATCTTGCTTTCCTGTGCGTCGTACGTTTCCTGGATGTTGTGCAGCAGAGCTCGCTCCACCACCTGCTGCAATTCGATATCCAAAGATGTCTGCACCGTAAGTCCTCCCTGGGGGACGGTCTTTCCGAGCACGTCCACGATGGAGCCGGTCTTCGTCTTTTCGATGGTGGTGGTGCCCTGTCGGGAGATGAGATGGCTGGTGAGGTACGCTTCGCAGCTCTTTTCCAATCCAGCCACACCGATCAAATCGGAATAGGAATACCCAAGCTGCAGCAGGTTGTTGGTAGCGTCTCCTTCCACGAAAGGAGCGAAGCTGTCGTAGCTGTAGCCAAGATTGGTCATATCGGTGGTCACCTGTTTGGACATATACCCGATCAGGTGGCATGCCGTATCCTTGTAGGGATATATGCGGCGGCCCGACATCTCCGTCTGCACGCCGATGAGTTCGCTCTGAAGCATGTCGAGCTCCGTCACTATGGAAAGATTCACGTCGTAGGCCATGACCACGCCCTCGTAGGCATGCCAGCTGTTGAGGACCGCGTCCTGCCGGATGGACATGATCTTCTTCGCCTCGTCAAAGGGCATATCGTCTGGAATCTGCCAGCTCTCCCGCAAAATGAGATAGGCTCGCTCGGGCGTGATATCCGGATCGGAAAAACGGCAGGCGTCCACGAAATTTTTCTTTCGGGAGGCGATGGCCGCCTCGCTGGTCACACCGAAATCGTAGCGATAGGTCCCATCGTTGTTGAGCTTGATATAGAAGTGTTCCTCGATGGTGCCGCCCCCCGCCTCGATGATGCGAATGGCTTCCATGAGGGAATGGGTGTACCGGGCGGACTCTACCGGCGAAGTCTTGTCGGGATCCCGATAGAACTTCACGTTATAGGTGGTTTCGTCGTAGGCAAGTACGTTGCCGTAGCGATCGGTGATGGTGCCGCGGGTACCGGATTGATAGGTGGTGACGACGCTGGTGGCTCTGACCGCAGCCTGGTAGCTCTCCGTCTCCTCTACGGACAACTTCATAAGACCCCAGCAAAGATACCCGCCCATGGCAAGCAGGAGCAGTGCGATGAGCAGCAGCCGCATATTCAGTTTCCATACGGGTTGACGGGTCATGCTGCATCCACCTGCCTTTTCAGCAGCGGCTTATATAGGGCCATGCCCGCCAAAGCCCATAGGCCGGTGAGCAGGGCACGCGGCAGCGCGCCATAAAGCATTTCGGTCCAAAAGGCAAATCGCATACCGATGACCCACGCGGCGATTGCGCGCAGAAACTCCACTGCAAAAGCTATCGTCCCGCAATACAGGCCAAGAATGACAGGTTTGGTGTCGATGTCCTTGGGAAGCTTTTCATATGTGACGGCCGCTATAAGACATAACGCCGGCGTAAGGCCGATCATATTCTCACAGAGCAGATCCTCCATGAGTCCCCCAAAAGCGCCGATCAAGATGGCCGTCTGAATGGAAAAGACCTGCTCCGCCGCCAGCATGAGCGCCAGTATGACGAAGGGCACCAGGCTGAACATATTCCATTTGGGCAGAACAGCCGTATCGAGAAAAAGAGCGATTATCAGGGAAAGGATCAGGACGACATGCTTTTTCAGCACCATATCAGCTCTCCTTCCCCAGGATGATGAGCACCTCTTCCAGGTGATCAAAATCCACGTCGCTGGTGACGCAGGCATCATATTCCCCGTTATCCTCGTCGGTCAGGAAGATGACCTTCCCCACATACAACCCTTTTGGAAAGATGCCGCCGAGGCCCGAGGTCACGATGGTGTCCCCCACCTGGATGTCTGCGTCCTTGGGCAGGTAATAGAGCTTTAACCCAACCAACTGCCCGTTCTCGACGACCAGTCCTCCCAGCATCCCCTCGTCCCGGGTGCGCTCCACCATGACGGAGATGCGCATATCCTCGTTCTGCATGGTGCGGATCTTGGAGTAGGTCGCCCCTACCTCGATGACACGTCCCACGATGCCCTGTGCCGTCACAGCCGCCATCTGCTCGGTGATGCCGCTTCTGGATCCGCCGCGGACAGTGATGGTATCTACATATGGATTCAGATTCCGGGCAGAAACGGGCGCGGTCATGAAATAGAAATTGCTGTTGGCAGAAGCGTAGTCCAAAAGCTCAGCCAGTCGGGCATTCTCCTGTTCCATAGCTTCATAGAGAATAAGTCGACGCTCATACGCCGAAACGAGCTTGGTCAATCGCTCGTTTTCCTGCTGGATGCTGCTGGGAAAGAAGACGCGTGTAAAGAAATCTGTGACCCGATCCGTCACGTCGCTCGCCGTTTCCTGAATGGGCAAAACGGCGCGGGAGAAAATGTCCTCTGCGCGCGAGGCGGAGCGGCGGCCTACCGTGAGCGCAGCCAACACCAAAAAGAGCGCTGCCGCCAGCAGAGCGATGAGTATAGGCCGGTTTCTCCACAGTTTCTTCATGCCGGATGCTCCCAAGGGATAAAATACTACATAATGAGTTTACATCCGAGTAAAAAAGCAATCAACCGCCTATACGTGAACAATGCGTAAAAAATCAGGGGCTGTCAGGATCTTATCGAGCAGAACCTGACGCCCCAGCTTTCTCGTTATTTCGATTGTTCCGTTATTCCATCCAGCCGATGCTCCTCGGCGGCCAGATCCTGGCCACCACCTGCCCCATGACCTGGTTGATCTTTACGCAGCCGATCAAACTGCAACGGCTGTCGATACTCGTTTCTCGATGGTCGCCCATCACGAACAGGCTGTTGTCCGGAACGGTGAAGGGAAAGGTTAGATCGCAGGTTCCCAGAGCCTTTTGGGATACGTACGGTTCCTGCAGCTCCGTTCCGTTCACATATACGTTGCCTGTATCGTCCATGTCCACCACGTCTCCCGGCAAGGCGATCACACGCTTCAATATCAAGCGGTCCTTCGCATACATGCCACAAAGCTCTCCTGGCTTAATGACATTCGGTTTATACAGGACCAATATATCCCCGTCCTGCAAGGTGGGCTCCATACTGCTCCCTGACACCTCCAGCACCGGAAGAAACAAGAGCATGATCATTAGTCCGCCCATGATCGTCAAAAGGAAGGAGAGCAAAAAAGCGCAAAAGCCGTGCCTTCGATCCGTCCGTCGGTTCAGTTTTCTCCGTTCCTCCCTAACCTGCGACAGGGTCGGGATGGCCTGTCCCCGCTGCGTCTGAAAGATCATGAAGCTTTTTCCTCCGCGTCCGATCTTTGGCAGCTTTCCGCTCGCGTTTGTATGCCTGACAGGTATAGTGAGGCCGTTTCGTCCGCCGCCTCGAACAGCCCCGCGATCACCGCCGAAACCTCCGCCAAAGATCCTGCGCGATCCATGTGTATCGTGCGCTCCTTTAGCTTCGCTTTCGCTTTTTCCAGCTTGCGCTCCAGTCGTTCCTCCCTTCTTTCCACCTCATAGATGATCTCGATAAGTTCCCTTCTTGAATAGTGACGACAATCTTTGCTCCTCATGAAACACCTCGCATTCCCTTAAATTGCATCCCCACTATAGCAACCTGTTTCCCGTTCATAAACGGTGAACTTTTTCCGTCTGATGCCTCAACCTGTCGATAAAAACGCCTCGATACACCTATCGACAGCATCCAAATGAAAGAGTCACGGTATGAACAGTGCGAAAGTTTTCGGCTGAAGACTTGCAAAAAAAAAGATATATGATACTATAAACATAGACGAGAGGAGGCGAGCTGATGCGGTTGCAGGAATCCGGAGAGATGTATCTGGAAACCATTCTCATTCTTTCCGAAAAGCTGGAACATGTGCGATCGCTTGATGTGGCGGAGCACATGGGCTTTAGCAAGCCCAGCGTTTCCCGCGCGGTAGGCCTCCTGAAAAGCGCCGGGTATCTGTTGATGGACCCCACAGGATATCTGACCCTCACCGATTCCGGTCGCGCCATCGCCGAAAAGATCTATGAGCGCCACAACACGCTGTCGAAGTTCTTTATCGGCATCGGCGTAGACGAGAAGACCGCTTTAGAGGATGCCTGCAAGGTGGAGCATTATATAAGCGACGTCACCTTTGAGAGGATCAAAGCCTTCGCACAGCATAACCCGTCCTGATGGGTCAAACAAATGGCAGCCGTTTGGCTGCCTTTTCAAGACAAGGAGCAAGTATGGATCGCATCATCGATTACGTTCGCTGGTATTCAGACCTTTCCTTCGATCAGGTTCCCTTCAACGAGGTCGACAATCTTATCTTTTGCGCGCTTTCCTACTGGAAGTTTCCCGAGCTGGATTGGAAACGAAACAAAAAATATACCCTGCGCGCATGTTTTGAGCAGCTTCACGGAGAGCCCGTGCAGATGATGACCACCGAAAAGGATGAGACCATGCCGGATTTCGTTCGGTATGCGGCGGAATCCAGGCGCTTCGGCGATCTGTACGTCAGCAATTACGTGGACGAATTCTTCCCTGAGGTTCCCATCCAGTTCTCCGCCGTCACGTTCCATTTGGACCGGTTCACGAGATACATCGCCTTTCGCGGCACGGACAGTTCTATCGCCGGGTGGAAGGAAGATTTCATGATCAGCTTCACGCAAACCAAAGCCCAGGAGCTGAGTTTGGAGTACCTGGATAAGCAAATTCGGTCCGGCAGGACCTACTATGTGGGCGGACACAGCAAGGGCGCCAACGAAGTGCTGTATGCAGCCGCTCTGCTGCCGAAAAAAAAGAGGACCCAACTGAAACACCTGTTTATCAACGATGGACCCGGTTTTTGCAAGGAAGTCCTGGATCCTAAGCTGATAGAATCCATCAACCCGATCTCAACCACGATCCGGCCGGAATTCTGTGTGATCGGCAAAATCTTCGAACCGAAGATCGACGATTGCCGCATCGTAAAAAGCACACAAAAATCAGGCATGCAGCATTCCATCTTCTCCTGGTGTGTCGACGCAGGCAGCCTTGCTTTAGCTGATGCATACGACCCCCAAAGCGTAGCGATGGGCGTCGTTTTCGACCGGTGGATGGAAAACGTGTCGACCGAAGAGCGGCGATCCTTCACGGACAATATTTTCGGCGCATTAGAGGAAGACGGTTCCCTGACACTTTCCGATGTCCTTGAAAAATGGCCTGCCTCCATCGAGAACGTCATCGTATCCGTTTTGGATGCGGATTCAGCCACGAAGGACACTTTGCTGAAGCTTCCGGAAGCCGCCATCCAGGAGGAACTGAAAGCAGCCGATAAAGTCACGACGAAAGTCAAAAAAGAGATTGCCCATCAACCGTATCTTTTGGATGCTGTCATCGGGTTGATCGGATTGCTGCTTTTGCTGCTTCCCGTCAGGATCTTCGATATCTTTCTGGCGGTGCTGCTGTTCCTTGTGTTCGCCGCGGAATGCACGTTCACCGTTCGCCGATTGATTAAGAATCATTGGAACACCCGCGAAGAGCGAGCGCGCATCCTTCTTTGCATCGGCCTGTTTGTGATCTTTCTCCTGATCCTTGTCAAGGAGCAAGCCCTGTTCGTGCTTAGCTCCGCGCTCTTCGGCGGCATCCTTCTCCTCTACGCCTACTACACGGCATCTAAGCTTAAGGAGGATCGAAAATACAGCCCATTCTATTGGTTCCATCTCGTGGAGGCTGTCGTTTTCGCCATATGCGGTTTATTCATTTTGGTCGCCCCCCAATGGATCATTCGATGGTATTCCATCGTCGTCGGTATTATCCTTATTGTGGATGCAGGCATCCACGCCGTCATCCAGTTGCTGAAGATCAAGAACGAGAAGTGACCCAACGGATTGGAGGAACCCTATATGAAGATCACGTTTATCGGAGCAGCCCATGAAGTGACCGGCAGCTGTACCCTCCTGGAGATAGGAGGCAAGTTTTACCTGGTTGACAAGGGCATGGAACAGGGAGTTGACCTTTTTGAAAACGTACCCCTGCCCATAGCGCCTGAAGAGATCAGCGCCGTGTTCGTCACCCACGCCCACATCGACCACACCGGTATGCTGCCCAAGCTGTACAAGGACGGTTTTCGCGGTCCTGTCTATGCTACGTCAGCTACCTGCAGCCTGTGCAACATCATGCTGTTGGACTCTGCCCACATCCAGGAGTCGGAGGCGGAATGGCGGAATCGCAAGGCTACCCGGTCCGGCGACGAGGTCGTGGAACCCATGTATACCACGGAGGACGTGCGCAATCTTATGCCCCTCTTCCGTCCCTGCCGTTACGGAGAGACCATATCCGTGAACGAGTCGATCGATATCCGATTCACCGATATCGGCCACTTGCTGGGATCCTCTTGCATCGAGATATGGATGCGGGAAGGAGGCATATCCAAGAAGATCGTCTTCAGCGGTGACGTTGGAAATACGAACCAGCCCATCATCCGGGACCCGCAGACGGTAGAGGAAGCCGATTACCTGGTCATCGAATCCACCTATGGCGATCGTCTCCACGAACCCTCCAAGGGCATCGACGTGGTGTCGGACTTTGCCGCCTTCATCCAGCGGACCTTGGACCGGGGCGGCAACGTGGTCATTCCGGCCTTTGCCGTGGGGCGGACCCAGGAGCTCCTGTACGCCATACGGGAGATAAAATCCCGTGGGCTGCTCCATGGACACGACGATGCGCCGGTGTTTTTGGACAGTCCATTGGCCCAGGAAGCCACCGCTATCTTCCGGGATTGCGACGAATCCTTCTTGGACGACGAAGCGCTGGAGATTCTGCATCGCGGCGAGAATCCCGTTTGGTTCGATGGGCTGGAGCTGTCGGTGACCACGGACGACTCCATCGCCATCAATAACGATCCTCGGCCTAAGATAATCATTTCCGCCAGCGGCATGTGCGATGCAGGACGCATCCGTCACCACCTGAAGCACAACCTGTGGGATGAAAAGAATCTGATCCTTTTCGTGGGTTATCAGACGGTGGGCACCTTGGGTCATTCCCTGGTCCACGGCGCTAAGCAGGTGAAGCTCTTTGGAGAAAGCATCGCCGTCAACGCCGAAATCTACTCCCTCCACGGCACCAGCGGCCATGCGGATCAGCAGGGCCTCCTCAACTGGGTCAAGGGCTTCGCTGCCTGCCCCGGCACCGTCTTCGTGAACCACGGCGATGAAACGTCCTGCGAGACCTTCGCACAGCTCCTCAAGGATACCTTCCCGGGCACCGAAGTGATCGCCCCCTTCTCCGGCACCGAGTACGATCTTGCCGCCGGAGAGGTCTCCGTTGCCGCCGAGGGCAAGCGGATCGAGAAGCTGAAGCAGGTCAAGCTGAACCCGCAGTATGAATCTCTGAAGGCGGTGGCGCGCAAGCTGCTGGATCTGGTCGATCAGATGGGCGGGCGCAGCAACCACGAGCTGAAGACTATCGCCCGGGAGATCTCCGCCATCATCCAGGAGCACGAACTGTAAGCATCTATACAATCAAAAACGAGGGCCACCATACGGTGGCCCTCGCGCTTTGGTGCGGCTGATGGGATTTGAACCCATAAGCTTTCGCCGACAGATTTTAAGTCTGTTGTGTATGCCGTTCCACCACAGCCGCGCTTCGGGAAGTATTGTACAGGTTTCCGGTCCGGTTTGTCAACAATCAAAGGCTCAAAAGCGCGCCGATCAAACCGCCTGCAGCCAGGAACAGAACAGGATGTATCTTCTTCAGCTTCGGCAGGAGCATCAGCGCCACCAGTACGCCGTAGAGGACAAGCGAGACCACGTCCACATTGAACGGTGCAAAGCTAAGCCTCAGGGAGGACCGGATCACAGACCACCCAGCCGCTGCCACCAAGCCTGCCGCCGCAGGACGCAAAGCGGCGAAGGCGTTGTTCACCAGCTTGGAGCTGCGATATTTTTCAAGTCCTCTGGCCACCAACACGATCACCGCGATTTGCGGCGAGATGAGGGACAATGTTGCGATGACACCGCCCAGCAGTGCCCACCCCTGGCCATACTGAGACAGAACGCTGTATCCCACATAGGTGGCGGCGTTCACGCCGATGGGGCCGGGGGTAGATTCCGCTACGGCGATGATGTTCGCCAGCTCTTCTCCCGTTAGCCATCCATACTTGGCGATCATATCCTGCAGGAAGCGAATGCAGGCCATGCCGCCGCCCACGGCCATAAGACCGGTTTTCATAAACTCCAGGATGAGCAGAAGAATGGTCTTGATCATGCTTTCTTCCACCTCCCCACCACGATGCCGAACACGGCGGCGATCAGCACCAGCCAAACGGAGTCCAAACCAACCACCGTCAAAAGCAGGAACGCTACGATCACGATGCCCCAGCTGATCCAATCCTTGGCTGCCTTCTTGATAAGTCGGACGATGGTCACCGTCATCAGTGCCGCGACCGCCACGCGGACGCCGGCAAAGATATGCTGCACCAGCGGATAGCTCATCAGATTCTGCAGCACAGCGGCGATGATGGTGATGATGATCAACGGTACGGTCACCACACCCAGGGACGCTACGATCCCGCCCAGTACCTTGCCCCGTTTATATCCAACGAAGGTGGCGGAATTGATGGCGATAACGCCGGGCGTACACTGCGCCAGGGAAAAGTAATCCAGCACTTCCTCCTCCGTGCACCATTTCTTGTTGTCCACCAGCTCCCGCATGAGCAGAGGCAGCATGGAATAGCCCCCGCCAAACATGACAGCACCTATTTTCATAAACGTTACATACAGTTCTAACATTGCTTTACACCACGGGCCAGCCGGCCACGTACATTCCCAAATAGACCACAGATCCCGCGATACAAAGCAGGGACAGCAACAGATCCACAAACCGCTTTTTCGTCAGCCGCATCAATGCGATAATGATCGGAAAACAGCAGAACAGCTGCCGGGGAGCATCCATGACGACTGTCTGACTGAGGATCACCGGGTAGTAAACCATGAAATAGGCCAGGTAACTTACGCGCAGTTCCTTCCCTTTTGCAAGAAGCAGAGCCAGGCTCCCGACAGCAAACAGCAGGCTGGGCAGATACAACCCCAATGCCATGGGCCGATCAAAAGCCCGATACGCATCTATCAACTGCTCCGTCTGAACGCCGCAGGCTCGATAAAAGAGGGCGAAACGGCTGGAATTCAGCTCCTCCAAATACTCCACGTAGGAGAAGAAACTGCCGCCCACAGAACGGTTGATGGCCAGATAGGTGACAAATCCCAGGGGAACCAAAACGAATGTGGCGCCGATCAGGCCTTTCTTCAGATAAAATCGCCAGGTGACCTCACGAAGGGACCGATACTCCCCCGTCATGGCGGTAAAGAACTCCAGGAGCAGCGGGATCGTCAAAACGATGCCGATACGCTCCGTCAGGGCTGCCAGCGCGCCCAGCAGAGATGCGGGAATAAAGTATCTTCTTCGCGCGAAGTAGATGCTGAGCAAGGACAGCAGCAGAAAGGTACTGGCCGGGATGGTACAGGTCAGCAAGAAGCTTGGAGGCAGGATCGAATAGTACCACATGGCGCGAACGGCGGAACGACGATCCGAATCATGCAGTACCAGCAGATACAGCACGACGCCGCTTAGAATGGCGTTGATGTTGGAAACGAAGAAGCCCGCACGGATGCTGCTTAAATAGAAAGGGCTGATCAGGCGAACGATCCAGGAATACAGCGGCGGGAACAGAAGATTCAGATACTTGCCGGCAAACTCAGCCGTCTCCACAGCGTATCCTTTGTTTGCAATGGAGATAATGCTCCCGGCATAGAGATGATCCGCCCAAATGTGCTGTATCTCGAAGACGGTCTCCGTATAGCCATTTATATAGAGGCTCCACAGAAAAGCCCCCAGCATGAAGAGACCGCGCCCAATGGCCAGCATGAAGACCAGGCGAAGAATCTCCCGCATGTTGACGGTGCTCGTGCGCTGCACGCTCGTCGTCAGATTCTCCTGGTCCGCTCCCATGACGAAGTCGAAGGCTCTCGGCACGAATTGGATATAGAGCAGGGCATACAGTACGAGGATCGCACCGCCGACGATCATAGACTCCACGTAAACGGGTGTATCCATGACGAGCCAAAGACCGTAGAGCACACACAATACGGCCAATGGAACGACGATGAATACACCCTTTACGACATCGTTACGCTGCATTTACTTCCTTTGAAGCGATTTCGGCTTCCCCAGGATCTCCGCATACAGAACTCCCTGGAGTACGCCGTTGGCTTTGAAGTTCAACAGCGTACCAGAATCGGCCTGCGGCGTCTGCACGGCAGCCGCCATATTCTGCGGCACAGCCTTGGGCGGCGGACAGGATTCCTCTCCCCCCATGCTGGATTCCGTATGGGTATGCCCGCCTTCCAGCGTACTGGTGACCACATGGGTATACCGGGGCGTACCGCCGTAGCCGGCGGCAGGCTTATTGCCGGCAGCAGGCTTGGTCTTTCCCTGGGCTTTCTCAGCCGCCGTAGGCCAGGGCCATTTGGTATCGACGCCTGGGGTCGGTTTCTTATTGGGCACAGCAGGAGAAGCTGGCTTTGTCTGCCGGTTCGCCGTCGCTTGTTTGGGCGGCACGGTCGGCTGACCGAAAGGACTATGCTGCGGAGGATATCCAGGCCGCTGCTCAGCCTTCTTTTTCATCTCCTCTTTGCGCTTTTTGCTCGCGATGGAGGAGATGATCCCCGCCGCCACGATCAAAAGAATAATCGGATTCACAGTGAGTCCTCGCTCCCTTTATTATTTCTTGGCTGTGTTGGGATCAGCAGCATGGGAGATAGCGTTGCGCATCTCCGTATCGGACATGACGTTCTTCATGTTGTAGTAGTCCATGACGCCCAATTTGCCTTCTTTGAAAGCATGGGCGATGGCGATGGGGATCTCGGCCTCCGCCTCGATGACCTTTGCCCGCATACCGGCCACAGCCGCCACGTTCTCCTGCTCCTGGGCCACAGCCATAGCGCGGCGTTCCTCAGCCTTGGCCTGAGCGATGCGCTTATCGGCTTCCGCCTGATCGATCTGGAGCTGGGCACCTACGTTCCGGCCCACGTCCACATCCGCTATATCGATGGACAGGATCTCGAAAGCGGTGCCTGCATCGAGGCCTTTGTCGAGGACTGTACGGGAGATGGAATCGGGGTTCTCCAGAACTTCCTTGTGGCTCCGGGAGGAACCGACGGTGGTGACGATGCCTTCGCCGACACGGGCGATGATAGTCTCCTCACCGGCGCCGCCCACCAAGCGATCGATGTTGGCGCGGACGGTGACCTTTGCCTTAGCTTTCAATTCGATACCGTCCATAGCCACAGCGGCGATGACGGGAGTCTCGATGACGCGGGGGTTGACGCTCATCTGCACGGCTTCCAGCACGTTACGACCGGCCAGGTCAATGGCGCAGGCCTGCTCGAAGTCCAGCGGGATGCCGGCGCGCATAGCGGCGATCAGGGCGTTCACCACCCGGTCCACGTTGCCGCCCGCCATGTAATGGGCTTCCAGCTTGTTGAGGGGCAGCTGGATGCCGGCCTTGGTGGCCTTAATCAGCGGGTTGACGATACGAGCGGGAATGACCTTCCTGAGCCGCATACCGACCAGGGTGGAGATATTCAGCTTGACACCGGAAGCGCTGGCAGAGATGAGCAGGCCGATGGGCACGAAGCTGAACAGCAGCGAGAGAAAGATTATGATGAGTACGATAATGATGATGGGGAGAAGCATGTGATTTTTTATCCTCCTGTTTGTATTGTTTGTTGTATCAACTGCGGGAATACAGCATGTAAATGACGACATAAATCGCCATAATGAACAGCGGTATGCCCACAAGCAGTCCTATCCATTGACGAGTCAGCGTCTTTTTGTCCGCCGTCTCCGGCTCCGGCTGATTCGGCGGCTCCTCAATGCCGCATTTCGGACAGACGTCCGTCACATAGAGGCAGCCGCATTTCTTGCAATACTTCATTTGACGAAAACGTTCAATCCTTCCACGGCGTCCACGACGACTTCCTTTCCGGGTTCGATG
>JAZRUD010000411.1:0-2299 GCA_045652385.1 Clostridia bacterium | reverse complement strand
GGAGGAGTTATGGCGCCTGGACAGGGCGGGATAGAGCTGCTGCATGAGCTTGATGCGGGAGGGATAGGCCATCTCGGAGAGCAGCCCCACGCCGTCGGAGAAGTACCGAAAGGCCAGCAGATGCCGGGGCACATTCAGCGCGTCCAGCGAACATTGGGCCTGCAGCACGAACCAGCCCCTTCGGCCGCCCTCGTCGTCCGGCTCGCCCAGAAGCAAAGCGATCCGCCGCAGCACCAGCTCCAGCACCAGGGGCTTATAGAACACGAAAGCGGCGGCGTCCAGCATATCGGGGCGAAGGTCCCCGTCCCGCTCCGCCAGCAGGAACAGGGGTGCGTTCATGGACCGGCACCTGCCGATCAGCTCCTCCGCCGGGCGGGGCAGCAGCTCCTCGTCGGCCAGCAGAAAACAGAGGTTCCCCTCCAACCGATCCGTCAAGGCCATGCCCCGGTCGGCGAGGTAGGCCGCCGCCCGGGCTCTCTCCTGGGGTCTGAGCAGCAAACAGGCCGTCCTCTTCTCCGTCTTCATGCCCGCAGCGCCTCCTCTCGCAGGGAAAGTCCCTCGCTCCAGGAGCTGTTCAGGCGCATGCGCACCCGATCCGCCACCATATAGATGAAGGCGGAGTTAGAAGGCGTATCCCGGTGGGCCTCCACGGTGTAGCCGAAGAAGGTTTGGATGGTGTTGATGTCCGCCCGCATCCAGGCACACTCGATGGCGTGGCGCATGGCGTGCTCAGCCATGGACACGGAGGTGCCGCAGAGCCGGGCCGTGGCCGGATAGATGTCCTTCATGACGGAGAGCCGGGCGGGATGCTCCGCGCAGTTCACCAGCTTGATGGCCTCCCGCAAAAGGTGATACCCCTGCAGATGGGGCGGCACACCCAGGGAAAAGAGGGTGCGGGTCACCAGGTATTCCAAATATCCGTAATCGGGTCGAGCCACAGGCGCTTCGTTCCGGGTCAGGGCGCAGAGCTGGTTCGCTGCCTTCTTGGGATCCAGAGGCTTCAGGAAACAGTAGGCGATCTCTCCGCTCACCCGTTCCAGCACGGAGGCCGTGCCCGCCCCGGCCATGACGAACAGCTGAGGCCGGCGCAGCACCGGCAGCGCCGATACCGCCTCCACGATCTCGAGGCCGTCGATCCCCGGCAATTCGAGGTCGATGACCAGCACCTCCGTGCGCTCTTCCATATACCGTTCCAAAAGCTCTCTTCCGTCCCGCAAAACGGGCAAAACACGAAACTGTTTGCCGCGGATCAGCATGGTCTGCAGGCCTTCCGCCGCATCCGCGTCCGCGCTGACGATACGAAGTGTCTTCATATGCCCTCCCGATTATGAAATGAATAGATATGAATAAATATGAAATCGGTTTATTTTCCGATTCTTTTAGAATAATACACGTATTTCCGTTTTATTTCAAGACGTTTGCCTTCAAAAATAGCATAAATTCTATGAATAAATTATGAATATTACATTATTCCGGGATTTTTCACGAGTTTCGCGCTTTTAGAACAATTTGTCGAACATCCACTGGGCATAAATGCAATAGCCCCGCTTGGGCTCGTTGACGAACACGTGGGTCACCACGCCCACCAGGCGGCCGTTCTGAAGGACGGGGCTGCCGCTCATGCCCGGAACGATGCCGCCGGTGAGGGCCAGCAGGTCCTTGTCCGTGATCTCGATCATCATGCCCTGGACCCCCGGGGCACTCTGGACCTTCAGGCGGATGATCCGGCAGGCGTACCCCCGCCAGCTGCCGTCCGCTGCGGAATAGAGGGTGGCGTCCCCCGTCTGGACCTGGGCCGCTGAAGCCAGGGGCACCTCCTGGCCCCAAAGGTCGGCGCTCCCGAAATATGGGCCCGCCACGCCGTAAGCCCCGTTGGTGTCGATGGCGCCCACGGCGTCGCTCTCCCGGGTGGAAAACTCTCCCGCCAGCTCCCCCACCCGGCCCGCCTCGGCTTTCAGCGCCGTGGCGACGACGGCGGGGGTGACGTAGCCCCGTTCCGTCCGCAGGATCATTCCCGTGTCCACGTCTGTGACTCCGTGGCCCAAGGCGCAGAACCGATCTCCCTGCAGGAAGGACAGCGTGCCGATGCCGGAGGTGCTTTCCCGGACCCAAGCCCCCAGCTTGGCGACGCCTGTGTCCCGCTCCGCAGCGGGTCGCAGGGACAGGATCAGCTCGTCCGTCTCCCGCAGGATCGTCAGGTCCACCTGGGCCTTGCCCTGCAGGAGCTTCGTGAGCCCCGCCGCCCCCGCCACCGGCTGGCCGTCCACGGCCAGGATGGCATCGCCCTTTTTCAGTCCCG
>JAZRUD010000410.1:0-3528 GCA_045652385.1 Clostridia bacterium | reverse complement strand
GCTGTTTTCACGGCCTTCTCGATCTGGCTGGCCACATAGGCGCTGCGCTGATCCTCCTCGCCGCCCCCGGCGCAGACGACGAGCTTGGGCTGCAATGACCGGATCAGCCGGACCAGATACCCTTCCAGGGCCCTGTCGGTCCAGTTGTTCTGCACGTCCGCCAGCTCGTTGTAATCGTGATCCAGAAACCCGCCCAGGAAGGGCGCTTCCCGATAGCCCATGGACCAGAGGGCGGTCACCGCCTCGTTCAGAGGCCGGTTGTCCCCAGCCACGGCCTGGAGAACGGCGTTGTCCTCGCTGAGATAGCAATAGGCGGTCTTCAGCTCGTACTTGCCCATGTACAGGGCGGAGAGGCCCCCCAGTTCCTCGAAGAGGGCCTGGGGCTGGCCCAGCAGGACCAGCATGTCCGCCTGCTCGAGAGGCGCGCCGAAGCAGATCAGGTCCTCCGGCAGCGCTCCGTCGAAGAAACGCATGGAACTGACCGTCCAGGACTGGGCGGAGGAAAGGGCCACCCTGCGGCAGTCGGGCTCCAGCTCATACCGCTCGAAGGGGGCCGCGGGGGCCACGTCCTCCCGCTTGAGCTGACTGCCGCGCTCGTCCGACTGGATGATGGTCAACATCTTCGGCCGGGTGAACCAGGCAAGATACAGGGATGGGTTCCCGCAGGCGGGCAGATCCACGGTCATGGACCGGTTGCCCTTGATTGTGGACCGGCTCAGCAGGCTGTCGTCCGTGAGTCGCGCCGCGATCCCGTTGTCCGGCAGGAAATAGACGCACTCCTCCGTCACTTCCCGAGGCGCACCCTCCGCTTCGGCGGCGGGGACCAGGGGCAGCGGCAGCAGGAGCAGCGCCAAAAGAAGACAAAATACCGCTTTTTTCACATTGCTTTTCATAACGAAAACAGCATAGCACACAACCCACGGCGGTGCAACGGGAATTTGGTTATATATGGATTGATTTGAACGCTTCGCGCCTTATTCCGAAAGAAAAGACGGCACGGGAACGCCTGCCGTCATTCCATGACGTAGGTCCGCACGTACCGTCCCGGGTCCGCGCCGCTTTCCAGGTACCGGATCAGGATCTGGGCGCAGGCCTGGCTGTCGCTGTCGGCCTGATGATGGTTCAGGCGGATGCCGTAATAGGCGCATAGATCGCCCAGTCGGTGGCTGATCCCCGGCAGGAGCCGCCGCCCCATGCGCACGGTGCAAAGCCCCTCCACCTGGGGCCGCCACTCGATGCCGTAGCCCCGGAGGCATTTTTTCAGCACCCCCATGTCGAAGGCGGCGTTATGGGCCACCAGCAGCCCCGAGCTCATGACGGGCTCGATCCGGGGCCAGAGCCGATCGAAGGTGGGGGCGCCCTCCACCGCCTCCCGGTCGATGCCGGTGAGTTGGGTGTTGAACCAGTCGAAGGGCTGCTCCGGGTCCACCAAGGAAAAGAAGGTGTCCGCGATCCGGCCGTCCTCCACCACGGCGATGCCGATGGCGCTCATGCGATTGTTGTACCGGTTCGGCGTCTCTACGTCGAAGGCGATGTAGCGGCTCATGCTCCTCCCCTCACAGGGCCTTTTTGGGGCAGCTCTTCACGCACTCCATGCACAGGATACACTCGGTGCCGTTGGCGCGCTTGCGTGAGTTGTCCGTCACGTCCACATCCATGGGACACACCCGCCTGCATTTCCCGCAGGAGACGCATTTCGTCTTGTCACAGCGGATGCGAAGGAGCGAGAAATAGCTCATGGGTTTCAAAAACACCGTGACGGGGCAGATATATTTACAGAACGCCCGATTGTCCCTAAAGGCGAAGGCCAGGGCGATGCCCACGGCATAGTACAGGGCGTTGCCCGCCAGGAACACCCAGAACATGATCCGCTCCAGGTCCCCTACCCGGGCGAGGGACAGGGCCGCCACGAAGATAAGGGACAGGACGAAGACCGCATACCGTATCCAGCCGATCCGTTTGCGCGGTCCCGACGGGGTCTTGTAGGGCAGAAAATCCAGCACCATGGCGGTCCAGCAGGCATAGCCGCACCAGCCCCGGCCGAAGATCAGGGGTCCGAAGATCTTGGCCACGGCGTAGTGGATGGTGGCGGCCTCGAACACGCCCGTGAACAGATAGTACCAGAAGCCCTCGATCTGCATGTTTTCCCGACAGATGAGACCCAGATACACCAGCATATACAGGCCCACCAGCAGCTGGACGACGCGCCGGGCGTGCTTATACTGGTTTATGTATAAAACGATGCCCAGGGCGATGGAGCAGCCGATGTAGGTGAAGTTGATGAAATAGAAGAAGTTGTCCTTGGACAGCCACAGCGTCACGGCCACCGTTTCAAACACCGCCAGCAGTATGGCGGGCAGAGCATATTTTTTCACGTTCCATTTCCCTCATCCGGCCGCCTCAGCGACCATTTGTAACAGTATACCGCGTTTTTGCGCCTTGCGCAACCGTATGGGACAGACTTGCCCGCACCGGGGTTTTGCGCTATACTGTAAAGAGATTGCGGAAGGGAGTTTGCTGTATGTTCAAGCATGTTTTGATGTTCAAGTTCATCGACCCCGAGGAGTGCGCGCCCGTGGTGGGGCAGAAATTGCTGGCCCTGAAGGAGACCGTGCCCGAGATCGTGGAGATCGAATACCATATGGACCAGCTCCACAAGGGCCGCAGCTACGACGCGGTGCTGATCGTCACCTGCCGGGACAAGGAAGGGTATCTGGGGTACGACCAGAACCCCACCCACAACGAAGCCCGGAAGTATATCCATCAGCACGTTCAGGAGTCCCACACGGTAGATTACGAATACTAGCGCAAAAACTGCTTTTTTGACGCTTGTAGTGTTTGCCTTTGCTGCGGACCGGCGCATCAATTTTGCAAGCAAAACCGACAAAACTACTGCAAAAGGAATTAAGATTGAATGTTCAAGGTCGTTTCCCCCTTCACCCCCCAGGGCGACCAGCCCGAGGCCATAGAAAAGCTCAGCCAAGGCGTTCTGCGCGGCGATCCGCTGCAGGTGCTGCTGGGCGTCACCGGCTCCGGCAAAACCTACACCATGGCCAAGGTCATAGAGCGGGTCCAGAAGCCCACGCTGGTTCTGGCCCACAACAAGACCCTGGCGGCCCAGCTCTGCTCCGAGCTCAAGGGGTTCTTCCCCGACTCGGCGGTGGAGTACTTCGTTTCCTATTACGATTACTACCAGCCCGAGGCCTACATCGCCTCCAGCGACACCTATATCGAGAAGACCACCGCCGTCAACGAGGAGATCGACCGGCTCCGCCCCTCCGCCACCTGCGCTCTGAACGAGCGATCGGACGTGATCATCGTGGCGTCGGTGAGCTGCATCTATGCCCTGGGCGACCCGGAGGAATACCTGAAGCTGTCCCTGTCCCTGCGGCCCGGCATGGAGATCTCCCGGGAGGAGGTCATGCGGCGGCTGGTGGACATCCAGTTCCAGCGGAACGACCTCGATTTCCAGCGGGGCACCTTCCGGGTCCGGGGCGACATCCTGGACATCTTCCCCATGGGGAACGA
>JAZRUD010000409.1:0-6380 GCA_045652385.1 Clostridia bacterium | reverse complement strand
CCCATGGTCTCGAGGACGTTGGCGTGCTCGGTGATGAAGTTCACCATGTCGGAGGAGGAGATGACCTTGCCCAGAACGCCGCCGGCGGCGGGGGGGGACAGGAGGGGGGCCACAGTCTTCAGCGTGTCGTTGGTGAGGGTGTAGAATTCGGCCTTCTTGCCCGCAGTGAACAGCTGAATGATGGCCAGGATCGCGCCAACGGCAAGAGCCATGATGGGCGTGCCCAGGAAGGTGCAGAGGTCAGCCACGAAGCCGGTCCACTTGGCCATAGCCACGATGGAGGAAAGGGCCATGAGCAGGATGGGGATGATCAGGGGGGCGATGGCGTTGAAGCCGCCGGGGAGTTTGCCGAACTCAGCCTTCAGTTCCTCATAGGTCTTGACCACTTCGCCGTTGTCGGACACTTCGTCGGCGCTCTTGATCTTCTTGCCGATGATCTTGGCATAGAGGAGACCGGCGATCAGGGGCAAGATGGAGCAGAGGACGCCCATGCCGATGACCAGCAGCAGAGCTTCGCCCATGCCCAGGGTGTTGGCCGCCGCGATGGGGCCGGGCGTGGGGGGAATGAACACGTGGGCGATGTACAAGCCGCAGGAGAGGCACACGGTCATGGTGACGCTGGAGGTACCGGTGCGCTTCACGAGAGCCTTGCGGATAGGGTTCAGAATGACGAAGCCGGAGTCACAGAACACGGGGATGGAGACCACCCATCCCATGAGCTCGATGGCCAGCTCAGGATGCTTCTCGCCCACCAGGGAGATGACCATGTCAGCCAGCTTCAGGGCGGCGCCGGTCTTTTCCAGCACCGCGCCGATGAAGGCGCCCAGGATGATGACGATACCGATGGAAGAGAAGGTGCCCGAGAAGCCCGCGCCGATGACGCCGGGGATCTGGGTCAGCGGGATACCGGCCACGATGGCCAGCAGGAGAGAGATGCCCATGATCGCCAGGAAGGGATGGACCTTCAGCTTGGAGATCAGCAGGATCATGGCCACGATGGCCACGATGAAGGCGATGATAAGTGCTACGCCTGTCATGAAAACAGATTCCTCCTTGTTTTTTTGTGCTTTTTCAGCATGTATAGATTGTAC
The DNA here is from genome assembly GCA_045652385.1 of Clostridia bacterium. Lineage (GTDB taxonomy): Bacteria > Bacillota > Clostridia > Christensenellales > CAG-138 > RUG472. Next base: position 5,289 of record JAZRUD010000409.1, on the reverse strand, counting down.
AAATTTTTGTACTTTTTGTCAATTGCTTTCCCTATTTGTATTCGTGCATCAGCCAGGCGAAATCGCCCGCCGGCAGGGACACGGCCCCGGCGTCTCTTGGCGCGCCGGTCATGAGGTCCTGATAGTCCTCCGTCTCCCTGAGCCAGGCGATCTGCTGTTCCCGGGAAAAGTTGAAGACGGCCAGCAGCTTCTGCCCCCGGCAGTATCGACCTATGCCGATGACGGCGTCGTTGCCTGTGTCCAGGAGCCAGGTATCCGCTTTGTCGTCAAAGACCTGATAGCATGTCCGCAGCTCCTCCATTCGCCGAATGGCGGAAAACAGCTGCCCGGCAACGGTAGATTCATCCGTCCGCTGCTCGGCCAGGGACCAATCCATATCGCCGCGATGAAGATATCGGCTGTCCTCCCGCTTCAAAGGATCCCTGTGATAGTCGTAGTCGTTCTCCCGGCCCACCTCATCGCCGCTGTACAGAACGGGCACGCCGCTGAGGGTGAACATGAAGGCATGGAGCATCTCGTCCAGGCGAACAGCCTTTTCAAGAGCTGCGTTGTCCTCCCGCCGACAGGCCGCCTCGATGCCGCAAAGGCTGGCGGTGGTGCCGCAGAGACGAGCGTCCATGAGCCGGGGATCATCGTTATAGAGCTCGCCTCTGGCAGTGCTGCCGGGGAAGAAGCCCGTGAAATAGTCGTTCAAGAACCGCTTGTGGGGGATCTCCTCCTGGCCAAACTGGCGCAGGAAGCTGTAGTCGAGACCCCAGCCGATGTCGTCATGGCAGCGGAGATAGTTGAGGAAGGTGTATTCCTTCGGCAGAGCAAAGACCTGACCCATCTGGTGGCGGAGGAGCCGCACGTCCCCCGTAGCCACGGTGTGCCAGAGGGTGGCCATGGTGGTCACGTTGTAGAGCATGTGGCACTCGGGCCGATCCATAGTGCCGAAGTAGGGCGCCACCTTGCTGGGCTCCATGACCACCTCGCCCAAAAGGAGCGTGCCGGGACACACGATCTCGCACACCATGCGCATCATGCGGGCCAGGGTATGTACCTGGGGCAGGTTGCGGCAGTTGGTCCCGAGAGCCTTCCAGATGTACGGGACGGCGTCCAGCCGCACCACATCCACCCCGTGGTTGCACAGATTCAGCATGTTGTCCGTCATGTCCCGGAATACGACGGGGTTGGCGTAATTGAGATCCCACTGATAGGGATAGAAAGTGGTCATGACCACCTTCCCCGCCTCCTCGCACCAGGTGAAATTGCCGGGGGCCGTGGTGGGAAACACCTGGGGCACGGTCTGCTCGTAGGCGCTGGGAATGTCCCAGCCCTCGTAGAAGAAGTATCGATTCTGATAGTCCTTCTCCCCTGCCCTGGCTCGCTTGGCCCATTCGTGGTCCTCGCTGGTGTGGTTCATAACGAAATCGAGGCACACTGCGATGCCCCGCTCATGGCAGTCCATAGCAAGATCATACAGGTCCTCCATGGTGCCCAGTTCAGGCTGGACCTTCCGAAAGTCGCTGACGGCGTAGCCCCCGTCGCTGTGGTCCCTGGGGCTTTCCAGCAGGGGCATGAGATGCAGATAGTTGACGCCGCAGTCCTCCAGGTAATCGAGCTTGTCCCGGACCCCCTGCAGCGTCCCGGCGAAGGCATTCACGTACATAAGCATCCCCACCAGATCATGGCCCTTGTACCAATCGCCGTGAAGCTCCCGCGTCCGATCCATGAGCTTGAGAACCTCGGGACGGGCCGTATAGGCTTCATGTAGCATGGCCACAAATCGATCGAAGGCGGCCATGTCGTTGTGATACAACTCCCGATAGAGCCTGGTGAGCTCCGCTTCATGACGGCTGAAGCGCTTACAAAACTCTTGGTTCCATTTTGTCTTATCCATGGAGCGCTCCTCCCTGTCCGTATCGTCTGTTGTGGGAACAGTCTTGATTGTATCAAAGAGGAGAGCGTGGACTCTCCTCAACAATACAGGTTTCAATCTCTGTTCAATTTATTTGAAAAACACGCCGTGTCGCTTCATCGACGATAAGGCCGACGATGTAGTAAACCCTCTCATCCGTGGTCAGTTTCAAGGCGTTCAACGGAGTTTTTCGGGTCATGGACACCGTGGTCAGCTCTGCCTTTTTCACGCTTCCCGCCGGGATATCAAAGGCGGCCCCATGGAGGAGCCTTCCATCGGCAGCGAATCCCTTGGCTCTGTCGTTGTCCATCTCGAAATAGGCGTTCTTCCACAGGTTTCTAAGATGGATGAGGCGCAGCATGCGGATGAGCATGTAGATCGCGCAAACGATGAGCACCACGGCCATCAGGCGCCGAGGCGGGTTTTCTCTCATAACTTTGATATAAAGAACGATCGCCACCAGGATGAAAACAGCCTGAGCGATACTGTTTACAAGAAGGGTGATACCCGCCTGTTCGTCTCTTTCAAATCTCATGCTGAATGAAAAACAGGAGGGAGCTTGATCTCCCTCCTGACAGGTCCATTGATTACTCGTCCTCTTCCTCTTCGATCTTGGCCGCCTCGATGATCTTCTTGGCTTTGTCGCCCGGCACGTCCTCATAGCGGACGAACTCGCTCTTGAAGGAGCCGCGGGCCTGGGTCATAGCCAGCAGGTCGGTGGCGTACTTGGTCATCTCGGCGAGAGGCGCCTCGGCCACCACCTCGGTGAGACCGCCGTCCACGGGGTTCATACCCAGCATCCGGCCCCGGCGACGGTTCAGATCGCCGATGATGTCGCCCACGTTGTCGTTGGGCACCAGGATGTCGTACCGGTAGATGGGCTCGATCAGGGCGGGAGACGCTTGGACGCAGGCCGCCTTGTAAGCAAGACGGGCAGCGGACTTGAAGGCGACTTCCTTGGAATCCACGGGATGGTACTTGCCGAAGAACAGGGTGGCTTTGACGCCGATCATGGGATAGCCGGCCAGGACGCCGTGCTTCATGGCTTCGCGGAGGCCCTTGTCGACCGCGGGGATGAACTCGCGGGGCACCACGCCGCCCACGATGGCATCCACGAACTCGTAGTCCACACCCTCGTCGGCGGGCTCGAACTTGATGTTGACCACGCCGAACTGGCCGCTGCCGCCGGTCTGCTTCTTATGCTTGCCTTCGGCTTCCGCGGTGGAGCGGATGGTCTCACGATAGGGGATGCGCTGCTCGTTCAGGTTGGCTTCCACGTTGAACTTGTTCTTGAGCTTGCTGCACACTACGTCGATATGCTTCTCGCCCAGACCGCACAGGAGCACGTCACCGGTCTCGATGTTCTTCTCGATGGTGATGGTGGGATCCTCCTCACGGATACGGTTGAGACCGGCGATGACCTTGTCGTCCTCGCCCTTGTTCTTGGCCGCGATGGCCAGGGCGATGCAGGCCTTGGGGAACTCGATGGGCGCGACCTTCACGATGTCGCCCTGCTCGCAGAGGGTATCGTTGGTGGCGGTGAACTGGAGCTTGGCCAGGGCGCCGATGTCGCCGGCGTTGAGCTTATCGAGAGCGATGGTCTTCTTGCCGCGGATCAGGAAAGGCGCGGAGGGCTTCTCAGCCTTCTCGCTGTTCACGTTGTAGGGCGCCACGTTGATGTCCAGCGTGCCCCGATGGACCTTCACGATGGAGTACTTGCCGAACTGATCGTTGATGGTCTTGGCCACGGTGGCGACCATCTTGCCGTCGCGAGTCAGCTCCACGGCGTCGCCGTTGGCATCGGTGGCGGCTGGGAGCTTGGCGTCGGCTGCGGAGGGCAGATAGTGCACGATATCGTCAAGCAGCGTGAACACGCCCGCGTTGTTGAGGGCGGAGGTGCAGACCACGGGGGTCACGGTACCTTCCTGAACGCCCTTGCTGAGACCGAAGAGGATGTCCTCCTTGGGCAGCTCCATCTCCTCGAAGTACTTCTCCATGAGCTCCTCGTCCGCCTCGGCAGCGGCCTCGGTGAGCTTCTCATAGAGGGACTGGGCTTCGTCGCTCAGGTCCCCGGGGATGGCCACTTCCTTCAGGTTCTTGCCGTCGAACATATAGGCGGTCATGTTGATGATGTCCACGAAGCCCTTGAAGGCGCCGCCCTGCATGATGGGCAGCTGGATGGGGACCACGTTGGGGCCGAACTTTTCGTTGACCACAGCCATGACCTTCTCGAAGGAGGCATTCTCCCGGTCCATCTGGTTGATGACCATCATCCGGGGCATGGCCTGGGCCTGGCACATGGCCATGGCCTTCTCGGCGCCCACCACGGGGCCGGAGACCGCGCCCACCACGATAAGAGCGCTGTCGGCCAAGAACGCGGCGGAGGCCACGTCGCCATAGAAGTCGTAGCCACCCGGGGCGTCGATAAAGTTGATCTTGGTGTTCTTCCACTCCACAGGCTCCACGGACATATTGATGGAGCAGCCGCGCTTGGCTTCTTCGGGATCGAAGTCGGAGACGGTGGTGCCGTTCTCCACCTTGCCGATACGATCGACGAGGCCGGTATTGAACAAAATGGTCTCTACGAGAGTGGTCTTTCCTTCGCCGGCATGACCGAAAACGCCCACGTTGCGAATGGATTCAGCGGTATAGTTCTTCATCCTGTTTCCCCCTGTTGGTTTGTTTCTCTAATGTATATCCTCTGTGGAGAAGGACTTCTCCACGCAAATACCCATTTTAGCTAAAGGGTATAATAGCACAGATACGTGCACTTTGTCAAACATTTAAACCCGCCAGCTTTGCAAATATTCAGCCTGTTCCGGGGTCAGCTCGTCCATACTGACGCCCATGGCGCCGAGCTTCTTGCGGGCCACCTGTTCGTCGATCTCTTTGGGCACAGCGTAGAGCCTCTTTTGAAGCTTTCCGCGCTCTTTGGCGATGTATCGGGCAGACAAAGCCTGGATGGCGAAGCTCATGTCCATGATCTCCGCGGGATGTCCATCGCCGGAGGCGAGATTGACCAGCCGTCCCTCTGCAAGCACGTAGACCCACCGGTTTTCATCCAGCCGGAAGCCCTCGATATTCGGTTTCATGATCCGCCGTTCCATGGCGTTCCCCCGCAGCCACTTCACGTCCACCTCCACGTCGAAGTGGCCGGCGTTGCAGAGGATGGCGCCGTTTTTCATGCGAGCGAAATGCTCGGCTGTGATCACGTCCCGGTCCCCGGTGACGGTGACGAACAGGTCTCCCGCCTCGGCTGCTTCCGCCATGGGCATGACGGCGAATCCGTCCATGATGGCCTCTATAGCCTTCACCGGGTCCACCTCGGTGACGATCACGTGGGCCCCCAGGCCCTTGGCCCGCATAGCCACGCCCTTGCCGCACCAGCC
>JAZRUD010000408.1:0-5589 GCA_045652385.1 Clostridia bacterium | reverse complement strand
CCCGGTGTTTGGAGGCGTCGGTTATTTGCGCAGGAAGGCGGGGATGTCCAGCTTGTTGGCGGGACGGTTGGTGTACTCCCGGCGGATGTCCTGTTCGGTGAAGGTGCTGTCCTTCTTCTGGGGGGCTTCCGGCTCGGCGGCGGGAGCGTCCTCCTCCTTCAGCTGGGCGTAGGGCCGGGCGGAGAAGGCGTTCTCCGCGGAGGCGGGCACGGACTGCGGGGCGCTGTAGGCCCGGGGCGCAGGCGCGGGACGGCTGCCGAACACCAGGGGCTGCTGGGCGCTCGTCTTGCCCACCTCGGCCTTGTCGAAGCCGGTGGCGATGACGGTGATCCGAAGGGCGTCGCCCATGCTCTCGTCGATGTCCGCGCCGAAGATGATGTTGGCGTCGGGATCGGCGGACTGCTGGATGAGCTCGGCCGCCTCGTTGACTTCCAGGAGGCTCAGGTCCGGACCGCCGGTGATGTTGATCAGGATCCCCTTGGCGCCGTCGATGCTGGTCTCCAGCAGGGGGCTCTCCACGGCCTGCTTGGCCGCTTCGCTGGCCCGCTTCTCGCCGCAGGCGGTGCCGATGCCCATGTGGGCCATGCCCTTTTCCTTCATGATGGTCTTCACGTCAGCGAAGTCCAAATTGATCATGGAGGGCACGGCGATGAGGTCGGAGATGCCCTGGATGCCTTGGCGCAGCACGTCGTCGGCCACGCGGAGGGCGTCGGGCAGGGAGGCCTTGCCCACCAGCGCGATCAGCTTGTCGTTGGGAATGGTGATGAGGGTGTCCACGGCGGGCTTGAGATTCTCGATGCCCGCTTCGGCGTTGCGCATGCGGACCCGGCCCTCGAAAGTGAAGGGCTTGGTGACCACGCCCACGGTGAGGATGCCCATCTCCTTGGCGCACTGGGCCACGATCGGCGCCGCGCCCGTGCCGGTGCCGCCGCCCATGCCGGCGGTGATGAACACCATGTCCGCGCCGCGGAGCGCTTCCTGAATGAGATCCCGGCTCTCGTCGGCAGCCTTGCGGCCGATCTCGGGATCTGCGCCGGCGCCCAGGCCCTTGGTCAGCTTTTCGCCGATCTGGATCTTGCTGTCGCCCTTGTTCATGGAAAGAGCCTGCTTATCCGTGTTCACGGCGATGAATTCCACGCCCTGGAGCCCGTACTGGACCATGCGGTTCACTGCGTTGCAGCCGGCGCCGCCCACGCCGATGACCTTGATCTGGGCGAAGGATGCGCCCTCGAAATCCTGTTCAAACATCTTGTGTCCCCCTTCGTTATTTCATGAAAAAGTTTTTTATCTTTTCAAGCAGACCGGCGACCCGATCGTCCTTCTGCTTGGCCATGGATTCCTCCGGCGAGCTGTTGGCCTTCAGCACGAAGTCCAAAGCGCCGAAGGCGCTGCAGTAGTTGGGCGAGGACAGCCTGGGCGTCCAGGGCATGTCCCGCTTCAGCGGCAGGTTCAGGGCTCCCCGGAGGAAGTCCAGCCCGCCCCGCATCATCAAAAGTCCGCCGCCGGATACGTACACGGCGGGTCGAGCGTCCAGATTGACGCCCAGTCGCTCCATCTCCCGGCGGATCATAGAGGCGAGCTCTCCGGCCCGGGCTTCGATGATGTAGGAGATGGCCTGGTGGGAAACCTTCTTGGACCCGGCGGCCGTGCGCAGCACCTCCGTCTTGTCCCGATAGTCCAACGAGAAGACGAAGCGGCGCTTGGCCTGCTCGGCGGCGTCCATGGGCACGTCCAGCCCGAAGGACAGGTCTGAGGCGAACTGGTATCCGCCCACGGGCAGGGTGCAAAGACCGGTGAGGGCGGCGTTCTCCACCACGGCGATGTCCGTCTGCATGTACCCCACGTCGATGAGCACCGCGGGCCGGACCCGCTCGTTGTCGGGGATCAGCATGACCGCCTCGCCCAGCTGCGCGCTGACGCACATGCTGATCTCCACGCCCAGATCGTCCAGAGCGTCCTGGATGGTGCGGATGTACTCGTCCCGGACGAACATGTGGCTCACCAGGGCGGAGATCTCCTCGGCGGTGACCCCGTCGGGCACCTCGGTGGACGATACGCCGTCCACCATGAAGAAGACAGGGGTGGAATGCATCAGCGTCCAGCCATCCTCCTTCTTCGCCTTCTGCAGCGACAGGTGGATAAGCCGGTCCACGTCCGATCCTTCCACCAGCCGGGAGGACCCGAGGGCGATGGTGGCGTCGCAGAGCTCCAGCCGGGCGAAGGACGCGGGCACGGTCAAAGCCACGTCCCGGATGCGGAGCCGGCTTTCCTGCTCGGTCTTGTGTACGCAGTCCACCACGGCGTTGTGCAGACTCTGCTTGTCGAGGAACGCCCCGTCCCGAAAGCCGGCGTATGCGCTGATGCCGGCTCCGTGGACGACGATGCCGTCCTTGTCGACCATGCTGCCGCACAGGCACACCACTTTGGAACTGCCCACATCCAGTATCGCTGCGGGTTTCATGCTTCCTCCACGCTTCTCGCCGGGATTCCGCGCACACGAAACAACACGGGAGTCCCCATCTATACAGAAGGGATTATAGCACAACCATGCCCTCAAGTGCAACAAAAAACAAGACGCAAAATGGGGTTTCGATGCAGATTTTGCATCTTCACTTGTGAAATTATTGCAACATGGCTTTGGCGTATCCCGGAGCAAATTGGCTCTGCTCGGTTGACGAACGGCCCTTTTGCCGCTATGATAGTCAATAGAACATATCGAGAAAGGAGATATCCCATGCTCCTGTCCCAGGTTTCAAATAACACATGGACCCTGTCCATCGACGGGGTCCCCTATATCGTTCACACCCCTCAAGCGCCCTTTGCCGTCGCCCTGCGCCGGGAAAAGACCTACGAGAGCGACCGAGGCACCGTGAAGGAGACCGTGGTGGAGGCCGAGCGCATCCCCCTTGCGGACGCGGAAGAGACGGAGGACGGGGTCGTCCTCTCCGGCGGCGGTCATGGGCTGAAGGTCCGTATGGTCCCCTGCGCGGGGGGTGTGGACCTGGTTTTCACCGGCGAGGAGGGCTGGGCCTATTGCTTCGCTTTGGCGGCGCTCGAAAAGGAGGCCGTCTTCGGCGGCGGCGAGCAGTACCGGCAGACCAACCTCAAGGGCGAGCAGGTGGTGAACTTCGTCTCCGAACACATCAAGGCCACCACCATTTTGGAAAAGGCTCTGCTGCCCCGATGCCTGTATAAGGAGAAGCCCCACAGCGCCATCGGCAGCTACGCGCCCATGCCCGTGTTCGTCACGGACAAGGGCCGTCTGTTCCTGTTCGATACGGAGGCCGACGGGGTCTCCCGCTTCCTGGGCGAGGGGTATGCCTTCACCTTCGACAGCTGCCCCCGGAAGCTGACGCTGCTGAAAGGCGAGAGCTACGAAGCCCTGGCCCTTGCTTTAGCCGAGCGGATCCCCAACCGGCAGTACATCCCCGAATGGTGCCGGGAGGGCATGATCCTCTCCATCCAGGGGGGCACCGACGCCATCCTCACCAAGACCTTCGCCATGCTGGACGCGGGGGCGAAGATCTCCGGCGTGTGGAGCCAGGACTGGTCCGGGGAGAATCGGACCGTCATGGGCAAGCAGGTCTGGTGGAACTGGGAGGCGGACGAAAAGCTCTATCCCGATCTTAAGGGCGCGATCCGGAAGCCCAACGCCCGGGGCGTCCGGTTCCTGGGCTACATCAACCCCTATCTCGTGAAGGACAGCCGCCTGTACAACTACTGCAGGGAACAGAAGCTTCTCATCACCAAGCAGGACGGCTCCGTCTATCATATCAAGTCCACCACCTTCGACGCGGGCATGCTGGATCTTACGGACCCGGCGGCGGTCCGGTTCGTCAAGGACGTGCTGATCAAGCAGAACATGCTGGATCTGGGCATGTCCGGGTGGATGGCGGACTTCGGCGAATATCTGCCCGTGGACGCGGTCCTGCACGACGGGGACCCGAAGAAGCTCCACAACCTGTGGCCCGTTCTCTGGGCCAAGGTGAACCGGGAGGCCGTGGAGGAGTATGGGGCCGAGGACATCCTGTTCTTCATGCGCAGCGGCTATATCGGCGTCCAGACCTACGCGCCCATCCTCTGGAACGGGGACCAGCACACGGACCTCACCCGCGACTACGGCATGCCCTGCGTCATGCCCGCCAGCTTCTCCCTGGGCTTCTCCGGCGTGCCCATGATCCACTGCGACATCGGCGGCTTCTTCTCCTTCGGGAAACTGAAGCGGGACGACGAGCTGTTCGTCCGCTGGATGGAGATGTGCGCCTTCTCCCTGCTCATGCGGAGCCACGAGTCCATCCGCCCCTGGGCCAACAGCCAGTTCGACGCCCCGGCGGTGACCCCCCACACGGTGCGGCTCACCAACGTCCATGCGGCCCTCAGGCCCTATATCGATAGATGCATCGCCGACGCCCAGCGGGGCATCCCCGCTCTCCGGCCCGACTTCTACGAGGCCATGGATTACGGCGTCAGCAAGGATATGTACGCCTACTTTCTGGGGCCGGACCTGTTCGTCTGCCCCGTTATCGAGCGTCGTGCCAAGAAACGGCAGGTCCATCTGCCCGCGGGGGAGTGGGTCCACTTCTGGACCGGGAAGCCCTATGCAGGCGGCCAGAGCTACACCGTGGACGCGCCCCTCGGACAGCTGCCCGTGTTCTATAGGAAGGGCAGCGCCTATTCGGAACTGTTCCGCAAGGCTGCGGATGAAAATAAGTAAAGCGGAGGAAAAGAAATGGAATCCTATATCTCCCGTACCAGCGGCATCAAAGCCCGGGACAAGATCGGCTACGCGTTCGGCGATCTCGCTTCCTGCCTGGTCTTCGGCCTGACCCAGAGCGTCCTCAACAAGTACTACACGGACGTTTTGGAGATCAGCGTGCTGAACGTCATGATCATGACCATCATCGCCCGCATCTGGGACGCCGTCAACGATCCCATCTGGGGCCGGCTCATCGACGGCGCCAAGCTCCACGGCGACGGCCGCTACCGGCACTGGATCAGGATCTTCGCCCTGCCGGTGGCTCTCGCCGCGGTGCTCATGTTCCTGGACGTGCGGGGCTTCAACATGGGCGGCCGCATCGCCTGGATCTACGTGACCTACATCCTCTTCGGCATGCTCTACACCTGCATCAACATCCCCTACGGCTCCCTGGCCCAGGTCATCACCTCCGACGACAAGGAGCGGTCCAGCCTGTCCGTGTTCAGGTCCATCGGCTCCACCTTCGGAGCCATGCCCGCCATGGTGCTGGCCTCCGTGTGCTACGTGACCGTGGACGGCGTGAAGCAGATGGACGCCAAGCGGGTGCTGATCGGCGTCATCGCCATCGCCGCGCTGTCCGTGCTGTTCTACTTCCTCTGCTACGGCTGGAGCAAGGAGCGGGTGGAATCCCGCCCCGCGCCCAAAGAGAAGGGCCAGACCATGAAGGTGGTGAAGACCCTCTTAAAGAGCCGGGCGTTCATGGCGGTGAGCCTGGCCAGCATGCTGTTCCTGGCGGCCCAGATGTTCGGCCAGGGCTATAACGCCTATCTCTTCCACCACTTCTTCAAGGCGCCCGGGCTCACCATGCTGCCCACCGTGTTCCAGTACCTGCC
>JAZRUD010000407.1:0-4020 GCA_045652385.1 Clostridia bacterium | reverse complement strand
TCTTCAGCCTGTTCTGGAAGCGGACCACCCTCCAGGGCGCCGTGGCTGGCATGTTCACCGGCGGAGCCATGATCTTTCTGTGGAAGTTTCTCATCCGGCCCAACGTGGCGTTCCTGGATTTCTACGAGCTTCTGCCCGCCTTTATCTTCTCGGCGTTGGTCATCTATGGGGTGTCTCGCCTGACCCCCGCCCCCGATAGGGAGGTGCAGGCAGAGTTCGAGCAGGTGGACGCCCTGTGACCTTCCCCGGCGATGCGCACCCCAAAAGGAGCCGTTGTTACGGCTCCTTTTTCCATGCCTTGCTTTATACGCCGGCTATGTCCTTGATTACTTCCCCCGCGATGATCAGCCCCGCCACGGCGGGCACGAAGGCGGTGCTGCCGGGGGTGGCCCGGCGGCCGGTGTCCTCGTCCGCAGGGGCGGGGGAGAGAGCCGGCTCCGTGGAGTAGACCACCTTCACGTGGTCGATGCCCCGCTTCTTCAGCTCCCGGCGCATGACTCGGGCCAAGGGGCACACGGAGGTCTCGGCGATGTCCGCCACCCGGAACGCCGTGGGGTCCAGCTTGTTCCCGGCGCCCATGCAGGAGATGACGGGCACGCCCGCCGCCTTGGCCGCCTCGATGAGCTGGAGCTTCCCCGCCACGGTGTCGATGGCGTCCGCCACGTAGTCATATTGGGTAAAAACGAACCGGTCCGCTGTTTCCGGCAGATAGAAGATGGGCCAGGTACGGACCTGGCAGTCCGGGTTGATGGACAAAATCCGGTCCCGGGCCGCGTCCACCTTCAGCATGCCCAGGGTGTCCCTTGTGGCGACGATCTGCCGGTTCAGGTTGGAGAGGACCACCCGGTCGCTGTCGACGAGGTCCAGGGCCCCCACGCCGCTGCGCACCAGCGCCTCCACCACGTGGCCGCCCACGCCGCCGATGCCGAACACGGCCACCCGCGCCCGCTGCAGGCGCGCCATGGCTTCGTCTCCCAGCAGCATCCGGGTCCGGGAAAACATATCCTCCATACTACGCTCCTTCGATCGGCAGGTCTTGGATCAGCACGTCCATGGTGCCGCCGCAGACCATGCCCTCCATGGCAGCCACCTCGCCGGTCATGTCCACGGTGACCACCTGACGCTTGCCCGTGCCTATGAGCCGCCGGGCCGCCAGGATGGCCTGGTTTTCCCCGCAGCCGCCGCCGATGGTTCCCGCGCCGTTTCCCACCTTGTCCGCACCCATGAGGGCCCCGCCCTTCACAGGGGTGGTGCCCGTGGCGGAGAGCACCAACAGCAACGCGGCGGGACGGCTGTCGTCCGCAAGGAACCGCAGCGCGTCCATATCCGTGTTCTGCTGGGGCAATACGCCCTCGCCCGCGGGCAGGGTGTGCCGAACGGCGATCAGCCCCGCCAGGATGGACACGGCGATCTCCGCCGGGGTCCCCGCCCCGATGGAAAGGCCGATGGGGGCGTGGGCGCGGCCGATGCGGGCCCTGTCGAACCCTTCCTCGGCCAAAAGTTCGAAGAGTCCCTTCACCCGCCGATGGGAGCCGATCATGCCCAGGTACCTTGGCTCGTTCCCCCGGAGCAGATACCGCATGCAGTCGGCGTCGTCCTTATGGCCCCGGGTGAGCACGCACACGAAATCCCCCGCGCCGATATTGAGCCGGGGCAGGGCGTTTTCAAAGCTGTCGCAGACCACTTCCCGGGCCTCTGGGAACCGGGTGTAGCTGGCGAAGGCGGGCCGATCGTCCGCCACGCTGACGGCGAACCCCACCCGCAGCGCCGCCTCGTAGAGGGCCAGGGACACGTGGCCGCCCCCCAGCAAAATCAGCCGTTCCGGGGGCAGGAACCGGCGGACGACGGGCTGGCCGTTCACGGTGCGCGTGAGGTTCGCTTCCCGGCCTGCGGAAACGGCCGCCAGGATGTCCTGAAACTCCTTACGCATCCTGCTGCTCCTCGTACCACTTCATGGCGTCCAGGGTATCCGAAAGGAGCTGCTCGAGGGGCCAGCCCAGCATGTCGGCGCCCTTCTCGATCACGTCCCGGGAGCATCCGGCGGCGAAGTTCAGCGTCTTATACTTCTTCTTAAGGGACTTCAGGCTCACCTCGCTCACCCTCTTGTTGGGATGGATGATGGCCACGGCCCCGATGAGGCCCGTGAGCTCATCCGTGGCGTAGAGGACCTTCTCCATCTCGTGCTCCGGCTTCACGTCGTTCCGGTGGCCGTAGCCGTGGCTGACGATAGCGCGAATGAGCCGGGGGTCCAGGTCCAATCCCTCCATGATCTCCCTGGTCTTCTCGCAGTGCTGCGCAGGCCACCGTTCAAAATCCAGATCGTGGAGCAGGCCCGCCAGCTTCCAGAAGTCCTTTTCGTCGCCGTAGCCCAGCTTGTCAGCGTACCAGCCCATGACCGCTTCCACGGTCTCGGCGTGCTGCAGATGGAAGGGCTCCTGATTGTATTTCGTGAGCAGGTCCCAGGCCTCGCTCCGCGTGATCTCCTTTGCCATATCCAAAGACCTCCTTGCCAAAGGTTTCTTGCCTATTATAGGAAGAAAACGGGTCGGCTGTCAATTCCCCGATACGGGGAAATAACCCTTCCGTATCGGGAAGAAAACCCACCGTATCGGAGGAAGACAAAGACAAAGAAAAAGGCAAAGAAAAAGAAAAAGGAAAAGACAAAGACTCTCTCTCTGCATATGGGAGCCTGAGGCGCAAAGAGAAAAAGATCCCCTCTCGGTTTCGGAGGGGATCGCCTTCTATGGGGTCACGCTGTCATGCCGTGGGTACTCATGTAGTCGTACAGCATCTGCCCGTGCTCCTGCTCCTCTTTCTGGATGTGGTTCAGAGCCTGGCGGGCGCCGGCGTCGGTGAACTCGAAGATGCAGGTGTCGTAGACCGCAGACACGTGTTTCTCCGTGTCCAGGGCGTCCTTCAAAAGATACTCGTCGGTCTTGCTGTGGGACTTTTGGGCGGCCTTTCCGTCCCCGGACTGGCCGCTCTGGCCGCTCTGCTGGCTCTGCTGCCCGCCGGACATCATGGGCACCGTGCCGCCGATAAGGCTGTTGATGGTGTCCAGATGCTCCTGTTCCTTGGTTCGGATGGTTCGGAACAGGTCCGCCAGGGCCGTATCCTCTGCCCGCTCGGCGTATTGGCCGTACTTCTCAATGCAGATCTCCTCCGAAGTCTTGAGATCCTGCAGCAGCATACTTTCCTTTTGCGTCAGTTTCATGTTTTCATCACCTCGCTCATAGGATGGGCAAAGGCCCCCTTTTCCATGCGTCAACGGCAAAACCGCCGGTTATTTGCGCTTTTCCCTTGCGTTTTTCGTCCCGCTGTCGTATACTGTCCCATATTTTCACGCAAGGAGAAGACAATGGAGGCGTACGGGTATAGGGAAGGACTGCGGGACGGGCTCCCCATCGGGCTGGGGTACCTCTCGGTGTCCTTCGGCTTCGCCATCTGGGCGGTGAAGCAGGGCATCCCGGGCCTGGCGCTGGTGATCCTCTCCGGCACCAATCTGACCTCCGCGGGCCAGGTGGCGGGCGTCACGGTCATGGCGGCGGGCGGGCTCCTCATCGAGCTTGCGTTGACGGAGTTCATCATCAACCTGCGCTACGCCCTGATGAGCGTCACCCTGACCCAGAAGCTCCATCCCCGTTTCAGCCTGTGGCAGCGGATGCTGGCCGCCTTCTTCGTCACCGACGAGATTTTCGCCGTGTCCTCCACGCGCAAGGGCCTGTTGACCTTTCCCTATATGATGGGCCTTGGGTGCCTGCCCTGGATCGGCTGGACGCTGGGCACGGCTCTGGGTGCCTTCGCCGGGACGCTGCTCCCTGCGGCGCTCTCCGCCGCATTGGGCATCGCCATCTACGGCATGTTCATGGCGATCCTGGTGCCGGGGGCCCTGGAGGATAGAGGGGTGCTGCTGGCCATCTTCGCCGCCGTGGCCCTGGGCCTGGTCATCTGGGTGGCGCGGCTGCTCATCACCGACCCCAAGGGCTCGGTACGGGCCGCCCTGAAAAAGCAGGCTGTCTG
>JAZRUD010000406.1:0-5097 GCA_045652385.1 Clostridia bacterium | reverse complement strand
TCCATCCAGCTGCCCGAGGGCGTTGAGATGGTCATGCCCGGCGACCACGTGACGATGACGATCAAGCTGATCACGCCCATCGCCATGGAGGAAGGCCTCCGGTTCGCTATCCGCGAGGGCGGCCGCACGGTGGCTTCCGGCGTCGTGTCCAAGGTCATCGAGTAAACGAGTTCAAAAAGGAAGGGCTGGCTCTGCCGGCCCTTCCTTTTTGGTGCTCCGCCTTCGCTTCGCTTGCGGCCCTGCCTATGCCGCTATCGCGGCACCGGGCGGCATGGCCGAGCGGTGTCAAACGCACCGCACATGTCGCTGCGTTTGACGTATTTCAGCCTGCCGTTCTTCCTGCACAACTTGCGTGCGCGCGGCTACACCGCGCTTAAGTTGCTTGAGGGGCTATTTTCAACCCGGGCGAGGTTTGGTAAACTTTGCACAAAGGAATCGGGAGGATGGAGCATGTCAAGCGGAGCTGGGATAGGGATCGGGTCGATCCTTCTTATTATAATAATCGGCGTCGGGGTCGCTGCGGCGGCGCGGGCGGTGATCCGTTCGGCCAACCGGGTGGGGAATCTGGTGTCCACCGTGACGTCCATCATCAAAAAGGCGGACTACGAAGCCGAGACCACGCCCAAGTCCCTGTCCTCGGCGGAGCCCCTGCTCCTGGACCGCATACGCCGGGACTTTCCCGAGTACAACCCGGAGCTGATCCGCCAGCGGGTGGTCAAGGACGCCAAAACCTTCTATGAGAGCGCCCGGGCGGGCAAATGCCTCTATGCGGACGGCGTCTCCGACCAGCTCAGGGAGCGTCTGACCGGCTTCCTGCCCCCGGACGTGGCAGGGGACATCAAGGTCCACAAGGCGGCCCTGGCCGCCTATGACGACGCCTCCGCGGATCGGGTGCTGACCTTCCAGGCTGCGGCCTCCTTCAAGGACGGCGCCGGGACCACCCGGCAGCGGCGACTGATCCTCAAGTACCTGGCCGCCTGGTCCACGGATACCGTGACCGGCGTCAAAAAGGCCAACTGCCCCAACTGCGGCGCCCCCGTGCCCATCGTGGGGTCCAAGGTCTGCCAGTACTGCGGCTCCGCTCTGAAGGTCTGGGCCGGCACCGGCTGGCTGCTGACGGACCTCAGGGAGGACTGAGCTTTCTCTGCGGCATAGAACGGCTTTTCCTATATACAGTTCTTTCGGCTGCACCCTTTCTTTCAAGAAAGGGTGCGTGCTTTTATGTCGATCCTTATTTGAACAATCGGTAAAATCGCGCCGGAAAAGAAGCGGGGCGGGCACAAGGTGTGGTATACTGGCCTGTAAGATTTGGGAGGAAATGCACAAGATATGGAATCCAACTATTCCGTTTCCAACATAACGGTCATGGAGGGCCTGGACGCGGTCCGGATGCGTCCCGGCATGTATATAGGCACCACGGGCCCCAAGGGGCTTCATCACCTTTTGTGGGAGATCGTGGACAACGCCATCGACGAGGCGGCCAACGGCTACGCCAACGAGATCAGCGTGACCCTCAACAAGGACGGCTCCGCCACGGTCTTCGACAACGGCCGGGGCATCCCCGTGGGCATCCACGAGAAGCTGGGCGTGTCCGGCGTAGAGGTGGTCTTCACCCAGCTCCACGCGGGCGGCAAGTTCGGCTACGACTCCTACGGCTACTCCGGCGGCCTCCACGGCGTGGGCGCGTCGGTGGTGAACGCCCTCTCCCGGTGGGTCACCGTGGAGGTGTTCACCCAGAACCGGTCCTACAAGCAGGAGTTCGAAAGCGCCGAAGGCCCGGACGGGAAGATCGTCTCCGGGCGGCCCAAGTATGCGCTTATGGAGACCGGCCGCACCCGCAAGCAGGGGTCCCTCATCACCTTTATGCCCGACGACCGGGTGTTCGAGACCGTGGAGTGGAGCTACGACGTGATCATGCGCCGGCTCCGGGAGCTCGCCTACCTCAACCGCGGCGTGAAGCTCGCCCTGGAGGACCAGCGGCCCGGCAAGAAGGGCCGGCGGGACGAGTTCTGCTTCGAAGGGGGCCTGTCCGATTTCGTGCGGTATCTCAACAGCGAGAGCACGCCCCTCTATGACGCGCCCATCCACATCGGCGGCAAGAGCGGCGACATCCTGGTGGATCTGGCCATCCAGCACAACGACGGCTACAACGAGAACCTGTTCTCCTACGTGAACAACATCCCCACCTCCGAGGGCGGCACCCACGAGACGGGCTTCAAGGCAGCCTTCACCAAGTGCATGAACGACTACTGCCGCCGGACCGGCCTCATCAAGGACAAGGACGCCTCCCTGGCCGGAGAGGACTTCAGGGAGGGGCTCACCGTGGTCCTGTCCGTGAAGATGCGGAACATCCAGTTCGAGGGCCAGACCAAGACGAAGCTGGGCAACACCGAGGCCCGGCCCGCCGTGGAGGCGGTGGTGACCCAGGAGCTGGGCAAATATCTGGAGGACCTGAAGAACGCTTCCACGGCCAACATCATCGCCGACAAGGCCATCAAGGCCAGCAAGGCCCGGGCCGCCGCCCGCAAGGCCAAGGAGAACGCCCGGGAGAAGAACAAGCTGGAGAACGCGCCCCTGGTGGGGAAGCTCTCTAGCTGCACCGGAAGGAACTACGCCATCAACGAGCTCTTCATCGTGGAGGGCGACTCCGCCGGCGGTTCGGCCAAGCAGGGCCGGGACCGGCGGTTCCAGGCCATCCTGCCGCTGCGGGGCAAGCCCTTGAACGTGGAGAAAAAGCGCCTCGAGCAGGTGCTGCAGAACGAGGAGTTCCGCTCCATCATCACGGCCCTCGGCACCGGGATCGGCGAGGACTTCGACATCAAGAACCTGAAATACGACAAGGTCATCATCCTGGCGGACGCGGACCAGGACGGCGCCCACATCCGGGCGATCCTGCTCACCTTCTTCTACCGGTACATGCGGGAGCTCATCACCCAGGGCCACGTGTACATCGGCATGGCCCCCCTCTACCGGGTCCAGAAGAAGGACGCAAAGCCCATCTACTGCTACGACGATCCGGCTTTGAAGCAGGCCCTGAAGTCCGTGGGCAAGAACTACACCCTCCAGCGCTACAAGGGTCTCGGCGAAATGAACCCGGAGCAGCTGTGGGAGACCACCATGGACCCGGCGGCCCGGCGGCTGACCCGGGTGCATATCGAGGACGCGGCGGACGTGGAGCACCTGGTTACGGTGCTCATGGGGGACAAGGTCCAGTCCCGGAAGGAGTACATCTTCTCCTACGCCGACTTCAACAAGGACAAGACCGCATTTGAGAAGCTGAGAGAACGGCAATGAGCAAGAAGATCGAAGAACCCAAGAAGGAGGAGATCATCCTCTACCGCAGCATGGACGAGGTCATGCACGACTCCATGATCCCCTACGCGGAGCACGTCATTCTGGAGCGGGCCCTGCCGAGGGTGGAGGACGGCTTGAAGCCCGTCCAGCGGCGCATCCTGTACACCATGATGGAGCTGGGCCTGTCCCCGGACAAGCCCCACCGCAAGAGCGCCCGCATCGTGGGCGACTGCCTGGGCAAATACCACCCCCACGGCGACAGCTCCGTGTACGAGGCCATGGTCCACATGGCCCAGCCCTTCGCCATGAGCCTGCCCCTGGTGGACGGCCACGGCAACTTCGGCTCCATCGACGGGGACACCGCCGCCGCCATGCGGTACACCGAGGCAAGGATGACCGACGCGGCCATGCAGCTTTTGCGGGACATCGACCTCGACACGGTGGACTATTCGCTGAACTTCGACGACACGTTGAAGGAGCCGGACCTGCTGCCCGGCCGGTTCCCCAACCTGCTCATCAACGGGGCCGCGGGCATCGCCGTGGGCCTCGCTACCAATATCCCGCCCCACAACCCGGGGGAGGCCATCGACGCGGCCGTGGCCATGATCGACGACCCCAGGATCAGCCTGAAGAAGCTTATGGAGATCATGCCCGCCCCGGATTTCCCCACCGGCGGGTATCTCATCGACTCGCCCGAGATCCAGGCCGCCTACGAGACGGGCCGGGGCAAGCTGACCATGCGGGCCAAGACCCACTTCGAGCAGCTCAAGAACGGCAAGACCCTCATCGTCATCACCGAGATCCCCTACGGGATCAACAAGGCGGCGGCGCTGCAAAAGATCCTGTCCGTGACCCAGGAGAAGAAGGCCATGTTCGCGGGCGTGGCCGACATCCGGGACGAGAGCGACCGCCAGGGCATGCGGGCCGTCGTCGAGGTCAAGAAGGACGCGGACCCGGAGAAGATCCTCCAGGCGCTGTTCAAATATTCGGACCTCCAGTGCACCTTCGGCGTGAACATGACCGCCATCGCCGAGGGCAAGCCCCAGCAGCTGGATCTCAAGAGCATCCTCAAATACTTCATCAGCCACCAGAAGAACGTGGTGACCCGCCGCACCAGGTGCGAGCTGGAGACCGCCCGCCGCCGGGAGCACATCCTGGAGGGCCTTATGGTGGCGGTGGACCACGTGGACGCGGTCATCAAGCTCATCCGCGGCAGCAAGTCCCCCAAGGAGGCCAAGGAAAAGCTGATGGCCAAATACAGCCTTTCCGAGGTCCAGGCCCAGGCCATCCTGGACTTGCGGCTGCAGCGGCTCACCAATCTGGAGCTGGTGGCCATCGAGAAGGAATACCGGGACGTGCAGAAGCGCATCGCGGAGCTGGAGGGGATCCTCGCCTCCGAGCGCAAGCTCATGGCCCTCATCAAGAAGGAGCTTTTGGACATCAAGAAGCTGTTCTCCATCCCCCGCCGGACCCAGATCGTCAAGGGCGACACCCGGATCGAGCTTCAGGACGAGAACGCCGCGGTGACCGAGGAGATGGCCGTGGCCTTCTGCGCGGACATGAAGGTGCGCAAGTGGCCCTCCCGCCTCTTCACCCTGGGCGAGATCAGCGCCGACAAGCCCTGGCAGGTGGTGAAGATCATGGGCGACAGGAAGCTCCGCCTGTTCACGGACCGGGGGGACATGCTGATGCTGAACGTCGCCGACATCCCCGAGACCCGGCCCACGGCCCGGGCGGTGAGCCTCACCTCCTTGCTGGCCTTTGAAAAGAACGAGCAGATCGTGGCCGTGTTCCCCGAGGACG
>JAZRUD010000405.1:0-10354 GCA_045652385.1 Clostridia bacterium | reverse complement strand
GGAATCCCCGCTGCGCCGTGGGCATGGTGAAGCCGGGCCACTTCGTCGTCATCGTGGCGGACGGCCGCCAGCCCGGCTACAGCATCGGCTTCCGGCTCATCGAGCTGGCAAAGCTCCTGCAGGAGGAGGGCTGCGTGGAGGCCTTCAACCTGGACGGCGGCATCTCCACAGCCCTGTTCTTCCTGGGCGTGAAGCTGAACCATCACGGGGACGAGGCCGGCACCGGCGGCGTGGTGGATTATCAGCAGCGGCCTCTGCCCGAGGGCCTGGCCTGGGGCTATTCCGAGCTATGCGGCACCCTGGGCGCGAAAGAATAGCGAACGAACGGGCATACTACCATAGAATGATGAGCGAAACAGCGAGGAGCTATATGCTGGCAATAGAGAACGTGTCCTTCCAGGTGGCGGAGGACAGGGGCGACAAGGAGATCATCCGAGGGGTGAGCCTGGTCGTTCCCGAGAACAAGCTGGTGGTCATCACCGGCCCCAACGGCGGCGGCAAGAGCACCCTGGCCCGATTGATCGCGGGCATCGAGAAGCCCACCGAGGGCCGCATCCTATTCAGGGGCGAGGACATCACCGAAAAGAGCATCACCGAGAGGGCGCGGCTGGGCATCGCCTACGCCTTCCAGCAGCCGGTGCGCTTTAAGGGCATCAAAGTTCTGGATCTCATCCGCATCGCGGCGGGCAAGCGCCTTTCCGCGGCGGGAGCCTGCGAATACCTGTCCGCCGTGGGCCTCTGCGCCCGGGATTACATCGACCGGGAGGTGAACGCCTCCCTGTCCGGCGGAGAGCTGAAGCGCATCGAGATCGCCACGGTCCTGGCCAGGGGCGCAGCGTTGTCCGTCTTCGACGAACCGGAAGCGGGCATCGATCTCTGGAGCTTCCAGAACCTCATCGAAGTCTTCGAGAACATGCGCCGGACCGTCCAAAATAGCTCCATCCTCATCATCTCCCACCAGGAGCGCATCCTCAATATCGCCGACGAGATCGTCGTGCTCAAGGACGGCCGGGTGGAGAAGCAGGGGCCTCGGGACGAGATCCTGCCCCAGCTCATGGGCACCGCCTCCGTTGTGTCCGAGTGTCACATGATCAGCGGGAAAGGGGGCGCGGAGGCATGAAGCTGGACGAGATCCAAAAAAGGCTCCTGCGGGAGATCGCGGACCTGCACGCCGTGCCCGAGGGCGCCTACAACATCCGCTCCAACAGCGAGATGGCCGGCCGCCGGTCCACGGCCAACATCGAGATCACCTCGAAGACCGACGTCAGCGGCATGGACATCCGCATCGCGCCGTTTACAAAGCACGAGAGCGTCCACATCCCCGTGGTTTTGACCCAAACGGGACTTAAAGAGGTGGTCTACAACGACTTCTTCGTCGGCGAAGGCGCGGACGTGCTGATCGTGGCGGGCTGCGGCATCGACAACTGCGGCAATCAGGACGCAGAGCACGACGGCGTCCACCGGTTCTACGTGGGCAAAAACGCCCATGTGAAGTACGTGGAAAAGCACTACGGCTCCGGAGACGGCGCGGGCAAGCGCATTTTGAACCCGGGCACCGAGGTCTATCAGGACGAGGGCAGCACCGTGGAGATGGAGATGGTCCAGATCAAGGGCGTGGACGACACCGTCCGCACCACCACGGCAGAATTGAAGGCCGGAGCCAAGCTCCTGGTTCGGGAACGGCTCATGACCCACGGCTCCCAGCAGGCCGTCAGCACCTACGTGGTGGAGTTGAACGGCGCGGGGGCTACGGCGGACGTGGTCTCCCGGTCCGTGGCCCGGGATTCCTCCTATCAGAAGTTCGACGCCAAGATCGTGGGCAACGCCCCCTGCTCCGGGCACACGGAATGCGACTCCATCATCATGGACAACGGCCGTATTTTGGCCGTGCCGGGGCTCGAAGCCAACGATCTGGACGCGGCGCTGGTCCACGAGGCCGCCATCGGCAAGATCGCCGGGGAGCAGCTCACCAAGCTCATGACCCTGGGCCTCACTGAAGCCGAAGCTGAGGAGCAGATCATCAACGGGTTCCTGCAGTAAGGGGCCCTTCGCCGTTCCCGTTTTTCTGCCGATAAATGGAAAAAAGGCCCGAAAAAAGAGAAACCGGGCCGGGATACGAAACGGATCTCCCTTTGCGGAGGTCCGTTTTCACAATTTTGCCCATATGTTCAAATTATTTACACTTTTCCCTTCCATAATCAAGAAGGGCATGATATACTATATTCATCCCAATCTGCCCCGGTATCGGCGGCAGTGGGGAAAATAATTCAGGAGGGGTATCTATGGCAAACAATGAACCAAAGAAGGGCGGTATCCTCAGGGCATACCTGAACTTCAACGTACTGTACAAGATCCTCATCGGTCTGGTCATCGGCGCGGTCGCGGGCATCATTCTGGCGGCTTCCGGCGTCACGGCTCTGCCGGCTTGGATCAGCATGTTCGGCACCATCTTCACTCGGTTGCTGAAGATGATCATCATCCCCATGATCGTGGGCTCCCTGGTGGTCGGCGCGTCCTCCGTCTCTCCCGCTAACGTGGGCAAGGTCGGTATCCGCGTCATCATCATCTACCTCGTCACCTCCGCCTGCGGCGTCATCATCGGCCTCGTGATGGGCAACATCTTCCAGCCCCACGCCGAGCTGGCCGCCGTCACCCAGCTGGCTGCCGACGCTGCCGGCAAGACCGCTGAGACCAACGTGTGGGACATCATCGCCAACATCATCCCCACCAGCGTCCTCAGCTCCCTGGTCAACGAGACCGTGCTCCAGGTGATCTTCTTCTCCCTGGTCTTCGGCCTCTGCCTGTCCTTCATGAAGGTGTCCGAGGATGAGCGCATCCGCACCATCTCCACCACCATGTACAACATCTTCGACTGCCTGGCCGAAGTCATGATGCGGATCGTCTCCGGCATCATGCAGTACGCCCCCATCGGCGTGGCCGTTTTGATCTGCGAGGTCTTCGCCAAGAACGGCGCCAAGGTCGCGGGCGCCCTGCTGACCGTGACCATCGCCTGCTTCCTGGGCTATGCCATCCACATCATCGGCGTGTACGGCGGCCTGCTGGCCATCTTCCGCATCAAGATCGGCACCTTCTTCAAGGAAGCCCGGACGCCCTTCATCACCGCGTTCGTCACCCGTTCCTCCAACGGCACCCTGCCCACCACCTTCGCCGCGGCGGAGAACCTGGGCGTGGACAAGGAAGTGTACGCCTTCTCCCTGCCTCTGGGCGCCACCATCAACATGGACGGCACGGCCATCTACCAGGGTGTCTGCGCCTTCTTCCTGGTCATGTCCTGCTACGGCCGCGGCCTGACCATGAGTGAGATGGGCATGATCGTGCTCCTGGCCACCCTGGCCTCCATCGGCACCGCGGGCGTGCCCGGCGCCGGCGCCATCATGCTGGCCATGGTCATGCAGGGCATCAACATGCCCATCGAAGCGGGCTCCGTCCTGGCCGGCGCCTACGCCATGATCCTGGGCATCGACGCCATCCTCGACATGGGCCGTACCGCCCTGAACGTCACCGGCGACTTGACCTGCACCTGCTGCATCGCCAAGAAGCTGGGCTTCATTCGTGCCGATTCCGTACTGAAGTAAGGCATGATCCGGAACGATCTGGACAATCGGCTCAGGGAGCTGGGCATCTACAGCGATTTCTATTATCGCAAGGAGCTCAAAGCGCTCATGCAGATGCTGGGAGAGTACGAGCAGCTCAACTGCCTGCTCACCGGCGTTCACGAAGGCAACCGCAAGATGGTGGCCGTCACCGACCGGCGGATCATCATCCTCTTCACCGCTCTGGGCGGGGGGGACGTGAAGATCATCCGGCGGGAGTCGGTGAAGGAGTACCGCTTCGACAGGAAGTGGCTGTTCTCCACCCTCACCATAACGACCAACGGCGGTGCGACCTTCGTCTTCACCAACACCCAGGGCAAGCTCAAGGACCTGTTCGCCTGGGCCATGAGCCAGCCTCTGCCCGGGGCCGAATAAGTCAAAACAAACATAAGGGACAGCCGCGAGGCTGTCCCTTTTCCGTTTTGTTCCCGTTACTGAATGACCACCCGGAGCGTTTCCCCCGCCGTGCCCGCCGGGACCTGGAGGAATACCAGCCAGGCCGCCATGTCGGCGGTGCAGATCTCGGGGACGGTGCGCTGTATCGTCACGGTGACCCCCGCCGGGGTCCTCTGCACGTTGCCCACCTGATAGCGGATGGAACCGCTGCCTGATTCGATCCACAGCAGGATCAGCTCTCGCTCAGCAAAGAAGCCCTCGTCGCAGGTTGCAGCCATCTCGTCCAGCAGATCAGCACTGCTCTCATAGCCTGCCTCCCCCTGCAGCGCGTCGAGAAGCTCCGCCCGGGTGCGGATGATCAAAGCTTCAGGCCGTTCCCCCATGCCCTCCCGCCAGACGATCCGCACGGCCTGACTGTCAAAGGGGATGTCCTCCGATGCCGGGGGCGTTTCGGTGCCCCGGAGGCAGAAGGCGTAATAGCCGTCGCCGTGGCTCTCGCCCTGGAAGTAGGCGTGGACCTCGAAGATGCCGCCGGTATCGTCCGGCAGATCCACGGAGACTTCGCTACCGTTCACCGCGCCGGGCTGCAGGACAAGGCCGCTGTCGTACTTGGAGGGGTCTCCCGCGCAGGACATGTCCCAGCGGCAGACAGTCACCTTGTCCAGGATGAGCTCACCTAAATCGAAGCGCAGCGTCACCGTTCGCTCGCCGTCCTGGGGAACGGGCGTCAGCCGATCCCCCATGTCCAGAGGATGCAGACCGTCGGCTTCCACGCCGCTGTTGGTGCCGTCGCCGTTGGGCCAGGTCCATGAGTAAGTGCTCAGCACCGCTTGGACCTGCTTTTCGCCCACCTGCACCGTCAGGGCAGGGGGGGTCTTAGGCAAGGCGGGTCGGTCCCCGCCTTCGCTCGCCGCCGGAGGGATCGCCGTGCAGCCCACCGTCAGGATCAGGGCCAGCACCAGGATACAAATGCGCTTCATATGCTTTTCTCCTTCGTTCTTTGCCCACAACACCCCGCAGCCCGGGCAATGGTTGCAGGATCGGAAGAAAAAACGCTCCCGCCTTGAAAAACGGGACCGGCTGTGGTATGCTGTGTTCATATAATTGGAGAGGTATGGCCAAGGAGGAGAGGAAGCATGAACGTGCTGAAGGATATGATCCTGACCGAGATCGAAGGCGAATGGTACGCCGTGCCCGTAGGCGAGGCAGCCAAGCGGTTTTCCGGCATGATCCGCATGAACAAGACCGGGAAACGGATCTTCGAGCTGCTCATGGAGGGCAAGGACCAGGACGGCGTGGTCCGGCAGCTCATGGAGGAGTACGAGGTGGACGAAACCACCGCCCGCAAGAATGTGGGCGATTTCTTCAGCAAGCTCCAGAGCGCAAACGTGCTGTAAAAAAAGAAGGCGGAATGCGGGTCTATCGCATAGCGGAACGGAATATCGGCATCGAGTCCCTGTACGAACGGGTCCATGCCCTGTGCGCCGCATACCGGGTCGACACCGATCCGGATTTCGTCGTGCGCACCGTTCCGACAGATATAGAACGGGAGCGGGAGCGGTCCGCCCGGGAGGATCGGCTGGAAGGGCGTCCCGTGCGGGCATGGAGTGACGAATACCTGGAGGAACTGGCTGTTTACCGGCAGATCGCGGAGAAGATGCCCGCCTGCGATACCTTCCTGTTCCACGGGTCTGCCGTGGCCGTGGACGGTTGGGGGTATCTGTTCGCCGCCAAAAGCGGCACGGGCAAGAGCACCCACGCCCGGCTCTGGAAGCAGCTGCTGGGGGATCGGTTCACCTACGTGAACGACGACAAGCCTCTCATCCGCATCGCGCCGGAAGCGGCGGTGATCTACGGTACCCCCTACGACGGCAAGCATCATTTGAGCAGCAACATCGCCGTGCCCCTCAAGGCCATTTGCCTGCTGCAGCGAGGGGCGGAGAACAGCATCCGTCCCGTCAGCGCCCGAGAGGCCTTTCCCCGGCTCATGCAGCAGGTCTACTGCCCGGAGGATCGGAAGGCGTTCGCTCGGACCATGGGGCTGGTGCAGGAGCTGACCAAGCAGGTCCGGTTCTACGAACTCTCCTGCAATATGGACATCGAGGCGGCCCGGGTGGCCTTCCTGGCCATGGGAGGGACTCTGTAAATGAAAGCGACTTTTGAGGAAATCATGGAACGGGACGGGCGACTGGTGTACACCAGCGTGGGTGACAGCATGCGTCCCTTCATCCATTCCGGGGAAGATTTATTAGTGATTGAAAAGCCTGCGGGGCGATTGAAAAAATACGATGTGCCTCTGTATCGGCGAGATTCGGGCAAGTATGTGCTGCATCGGATTTTGAAGGTCCGGCAGGACGACTACGTGATCTGCGGCGACAATCGCTGGAGGCGGGAAACCGGCATCACGGACAGGCATATCTTGGGCGTACTGACCGCCATCGTGCGAGACGGAAAGACCATCTCAGTTCAGGACCCGGCGTATTTTCGGAAGGTTCGGCTTTGGTGCGACTTTTTCTGGGTGCGAGCGGCCATGCTGTGGATGCGGGATCTGCCCAAGCGGGCGCAGCGGAAGCTGAAGCGATGGATGAAAAAAGCGTAAGGGGATCATGAAGGAGACGAAACAGTCAATCGAGACCATGGGACCCCTCCGCTGGGTCTGGCGTATCAGCGCCGGGACCCGGTGGGAGGTGCTGCTGCTGCTGGTTCTGAACGTGATCAGCGGCGGCAGCGGCGTGGCCCTGGCCTGGACTCTCCGGAACATGATCGACCGGGCTGTGGCGCAGGACGGGCCGGGATTCCTCGGCCAGGGCGGGCTGTTTTTGACCGTCATTCTGCTGCAGCTGCTGCTGGGGGTCCTCATCCGCCGGACCCACGAGCACGCTTCCGCCACGCTGGAGAACCGGCTGAAGAAGCGACTGTTCGAGACCCTGCTCTATAAGGACTACGCCTCGGTGACGAAGGTCCATTCGGAGGAGTGGATGAACCGGCTGGTGTCGGATACCACCGTGACCGCCAACGCCATCGTATCCATCGTACCTCAGGCCAGCGGCATGCTGGTCATGCTGGTGAGCGCCGTAAGCGCGGTGCTGATCATGCTGAAAGCCGCCGTGTGGGCCATTATACCCGCGGGGGTGATCATCTCCCTCATGGGGTATCTGTTCCGCAAGAAGCTCAAAGCCATGCACAAGGACATCCGCCAGGCCGACGGAAAGGTGCGGGTGCTGCTGTCGGAGCGGCTGAGCGAGCTTATGATCGTGCGCTCCTTCCGCCGGGAGCAGACCGCCGTGCGACAGGCGGAGGCGGCCATGGCGGAGCACCGGGCAGCCCGCATGCGGCGGAACCGGTTCTCAAACTTGGCGAGCTTTGCCTACGGGCTCATGATGCGAAGCCTCTACGCCGGGGCGGCCATCTACTGCGGCTACGGGATATTGAAAGGCACCGTGACCTATGGCACCTTCGCCGCCGTGCTGCAGCTGGTGGGACAGATCCAGACGCCCTTTGCGAACCTGTCCGCCTTCATTCCCCAGTATTACGCCATGGTGGCCAGCGTGGAGCGGCTCATGGAGGCGGAATCGTTTCCGGACGACTGCCCGGAGAGGCAGCTGGAGCAAGAGGAGATCGATCAGCTCTACCATGGATCGTTCCGGGGGCTGCGGTTCGACGGCGTTTCCTTTGCCTATCCCGACCGAGAGGAGCGCGTCAGCGTTTTGAAAGATGTGAACGTGGAGGCGCAGAAGGGAGAGATCGTGGCCGTGGTCGGACCCTCCGGCCAGGGCAAGAGCACGCTGCTGAAGCTGCTGCTGTGCCTGTATCCGGTGGATGAAGGCGCGCGCCTGCTGCAGACCGAAGCGGGGGAGGAGCCCCTAAAGTCGGTCCATCGGGGACTGTTCGCCTACGTGCCCCAGGGAAATAGGATCTTCAGCGGCACCGTCCGGGAAGCGCTGACCTTCGGGGACGGAACCGTGAAGGACGAGGAGATCTGGCGAGCGCTGGACGTGG
Organism: Clostridia bacterium; assembly: GCA_045652385.1. Taxonomy (GTDB): domain Bacteria; phylum Bacillota; class Clostridia; order Christensenellales; family CAG-138; genus RUG472. The sequence continues at coordinate 2,345 of JAZRUD010000405.1, read as the reverse complement.
CCGCAGCGGATTTCGTTCAGGAGCTGCCGGAGGGATTGGATACGAAGCTGGGCGAACGGGGCGCGGGCCTGTCCGAGGGGCAGCTGCAGCGGCTGGCCGTTGCCCGGGCGGTGCTTTCGGGGCATCCGATCCTGCTTTTAGACGAGGCCACCAGCGCTCTCGACGAGGGCACCGAAGCACGGCTGCTCGACAACCTCAGGCGCATGACTGACCGGACGGTGCTGATCGTCACCCACCGCCCCCGGGTCCGCGAGATCAGCGACAGGGTTTGGGAAGTGGAGTAAAGATTTAGCTTGCGGCTATTTCTTTTCAGGATGAAAACAGGCGCAAGATGAGAGGCGTAAGAAAAATAAGGGGAAGCGCAGCGTAAGCTGTCCTTCCCCTTTGGGTTTCTTTACATGTCATTTCAAAGAGAAGACACGGATGCGTTCAAATCCTTTATTCTTCCTCGATCCTCGTGATGCTGGCGCCCAGGGCGTTGAATTTATGCTCCAAATGCTCGTAGCCCCTGTCGATGTACTCGATGCCCCGGACCTTGGTCTCGCCCGTGGCGGAGAGCCCGGCCACGATCAGCGCAGCCCCGGCACGAAGATCGGTGGCGTGGATGTCGGCGCCCCGAAGGTTTTCCACGCCCCGGACCCGGGCGGTGCGCTTGCTGACGCTGATGGAGGCGCCCATCTTGCGGAGCTCCTTCACATGATTGAACCGGCTTTCGAAGATGTTCTCCACCACCACGGAGTTGCTGTTGGCGGTGGTGAGGTAGGCCATCATGGGCTGCTGCAGGTCCGTGGGGAAGCCGGGGTACACGGCGGTCTTGATGTTCACGCCCCGGGGCCGGCCGTCCATCTTCACCCTGAGATAGAACTCGCGGCCGTCGTCGCCCTCCACGATCTGAGCGCCGCTTTCGAGAAGTTTCGCCGTGATGGCCTCCATATGGGTGGGGATCACGTTCTTGATGATCACGTCGCCCCGGGTGGCGGCGGCGGCGATCATATAGGTGCCGGTTTCGATCTGATCCGGGATCACGGCGTAGCTGCAGCCGTGGAGCTTGGGGCGGCCCTGGATACGGATCACGTCCGTGCCCGCGCCCTTGATGGACGCGCCCATCATGTTCAGGAAGTTGGCCACGTCCACCACGTGGGGCTCCTTGGCCACGTTCTGCAGCACGGTCTGCCCCTCGGCCTTGCAGGCGGCCAGCATCAGATTGATGGTGGCGCCCACGGACACGAGATCGAAGAAGATCTCCGCCCCGTGGAGCTTGTTGGCCTGGGCCCGGACTACGTTCCGGCTCTCGTCGATGTACACGTTGGCGCCCAGGGCCCGAAGGCCCTTGATGTGCTGGTCGATGGGTCGGGGGCCGATGACGCAGCCGCCGGGCAGCGCCAGCTCCACCTCGCCGTAAGCGCCCAGCATGGCGCCCAGCAGGTAGTAGGAAGCCCGCATGGCGCTGATCTCCGGAAAGGTGGCGTCCACGGTGCTGATATGGGTGGGGTCAACCCGCATGCAGTCGCCCCGGGTGAAATCCACCTGAGCGCCCATGCGGGAGAGGATGTGTTTCAGGGTCTGCACGTCCTGGATGGCGGGCAGATTCTCTAAGATACAGCACTCTCCGGCCAGGATCGCCGCCGGGATGATGGCCACCGCCGCGTTCTTCGCGCCGCTGATGGTGGCCGTTCCCTCCAGCCGCCGTCCGCCCTGGATGCTGTAGTATTGTGTCATACAAAAACCTCCGTGAAGCAGGAGTTAACCGCTGCCTTTAAATATATCGAACTATCGCGTTCCGGTCAACCTTTTTCAGCCTTCCTCCGGAGAGGAAGGGGGACCGCCGCAGGCGACGGGGGAGGCATTTTGCCGCCTTACCCCAGATCGTACAGCAGATCGTAGGCCTCGTACCATTTGCGCAGCGTGCCGTCGCCGGCCCATTTCAGGAGCTGGCTGTCGATGAGGGAGAGGAGATCCTTCTCCTCCCGAGTACCGATCACGCGGTAATCCACCGTGCCCAAGGCGTAGTTGGACAAAACCATGGCTTTTTCCCGGTGAGAGAGGGCCACGGTCCGGGGCATGCACACCGCGTCCACAGATCCGGCCCGGAGCGCCACCAGCATGTCGTAGTAGGCGGCGTAGGTCAGGATGATCAGGCCGTTCTCCTCGTCCTGCTGGTACTTGCTGACCACGGAGTAGCAGGCGGTGTCGTGGAGTACGGCGATCTTCTTGTCGCTGAGATCCGCCTTGGCCGGGATCGAGTAGCCCATGAGCACGCAGGGGTCCCGGTAGAAGGGGTTCTCGGTGGCGATATAGTTCTTGCCGGAAAGATTAAGTCGGAGGCCAAGCGGGCTTAGGAAGAC
>JAZRUD010000404.1:0-2777 GCA_045652385.1 Clostridia bacterium | reverse complement strand
GATTCCAGGCTTAAGGCCCACTGCATCCCGATGGAGGATCCGATGATCATCGGCCCCTTTCTCGGAACCGCGGCATATTGAGTGAGACGCTCCAAGCCGTCGAACCGGCGGAAAGACTCCTCCAGCATCTCCCGTTCCGCTTCTGAGCAGGAAGTGGCCACAAAGGTGCCGTCCGGCCGATAGCACCATACGTAGATTTTTTCAGTTTTTGGGATCAGGCTTTGGAGCAAGGTCAGGTTCTGCTCGGCGCGCGTCATTCGGTTTTCCATTGAATTCCGGCATCCTTTCCGCGTTTTCTGTTACTTATTTATCCTATCATCCCTGTTCCGATTTCTCAATCACTTTCCGGAATTTTTGTAATTTTCTTGCTGTTTTTGGCTTTACGCTCCTCTGCTCCGGCTCTACAATAGGATCATGCGGTGGGCGGAAGGTCCAAACCCGCGAAAAAAGCGAAGGAGCAGCATCATGAAGAAGAATCCTCAAGTTCTCGAATCCACCGACGACGTCCAGTATCGCCGGGCTAAGCTCTGGCAGATCATCCTGGTGGCCTGCAACGCCTTCAACGGCATGGCCATCTACATCCTCATCGGCCAGGCTTCCTATGCCGCCAGCATCGGCTTTGGCATCTCCACCCTGATCGTGGGGACCCTTCTCACCTTCACCCGTGTTTTTGACGCCATCACCGACCCTCTCCTGGCTTTCCTGTATGACCGGGTCAACACCCGCTGGGGCAAGATCCGTCCCCTGATGCTCCTGGGCTGGCTCGTCCAGTCGGTGGGCGTCATGGCCATGTTCTCCTGGACCGCCAGCATGGGCTTCGGCATCGGGATGTTCCTGGCCACCTATATGCTGTATGTCATCGGCTACACCATCGTGAACATGACCGCTCAGACCCTGGGCGCTCTCATGACCAACGATCCCAAGCAGCGGCCCATCGTGGGCGTGTGGAACACGGTGTTCAACTATCTGGTGCCCATGATCTTCACCATCGTCCTCAACACGGTGATCCTGCCCCGCCACGGCGGCACCTATAACCAGAGTTACCTCACCGCCGCCGCCACCGTCACTGTGATCGTGTCCCTCATCGGCGTGATCCTGGTGTGCATCGGCATCTCCGCCTACGACAAGCCCGAGAACTTCCGGGGCACCAACAAGGCCAACGAGCGTCTGAAGCTCAAGGATATGTGGAACGTCCTGAAGGACAACAAGCCCCTCCAGGCCTACATCATCTCCCAGTCCTCCGACAAGATCGCCCAGCAGGCCGGGGCGGCCGCCGTGGTGAACACCATGCTCATGGGCATCCTCATCGGCAACATGACCATCGGCACCTATCTTTCCGTGGGCGGCATGTTGCCCTCCATCATCTTCGCCATCATCGGCGCCAAATACTGCGGCAAGCACGGCAACAAGGAAGCCATCGTTGCCTGGGCCCGGAACTGCATCTTTGCCAACCTGGCCATCATCGCCTTCTTCACCGTGGCCTGGTTCACCGTGGGCACCCATTCCATCGCCAAGCTGGGCGTGCCCATGATCCTCTACATCCTGCTCACCCTGGTCTGCAACGGCTTTGCCATGGCGGGCACCACCGCCAACACCGCCTTCATGGCCGACATCATCGACTATGAGCTGGACCGCAGCGGCAAGTACATCCCCGCCGTGGTCTCCGGCACCTACTCCCTGGTGGACAAGATCGTGTCCTCCTTCTCCGCTCTGCTGGCCACCGGCGGCGTAGCCCTCATCGGCTATACCTCCACCCTGCCCCAGCCCGACGACGCCGCCACGGGCGGCATCTTCGTGGTCACCATGGCTCTGCGGTACGGTCTCGCCATCCTGGGCTGGCTCTGCACCCTGTGGGCCATGCGCAAGTGCACCCTGACCAAGGGCGAGATGGTGAACGTCCAGAAGCGGATCGAAGAGAAGAAGGCGGAGCTGAAAGAAGCCTTTATCGAGGAAGAACTGCACAAAGGAGATCCCGCCGATGCGTAAAATCACGGCATTGACGGACGGATGGCGGTTTCTGAAGGCCGCTATCCCCGTGGAGCAGGCCATGGCCTACGCCCGGCAGGGGGAAGCCGTGACACTGCCCCACACCTGGAACGCCATCGACGGCCAGGACGGCGGCAACGACTACCATCGGGGCCAATGCTGGTACGTGCGGGACGTGCAGCCCGAGGAACTGGAAGGGGAAGCGAACTATCTGGAGATCAACGGAGCCAACCACACGGCGGACGTGTATCTCGACGGAGTTCTGCTCGCCCACCACGAGGGAGGCTATTCTGCCTTCCGGACGGAGGTGCCTCACCCCGGCACCCTGGCCATCGCCGTGGACAACAGCAGCAGCGACCGGGTCTATCCTCAGAAGGCGGACTTTACCTTCTACGGCGGTCTCTATCGGAGCGTGAACATCGTTTCCGTGCCGAAGGAGCATTTTGAGCTTTTGAAGGCCGGCACCCCCGGCATTAAGGTCACGCCGGTGGTGGACCTTGCCAGGAAACAGGCCGTCGTCACCGTACAGACCTGGCACAATGCCGGGACCGTGGACATCACCGTGAACGGCGAGACCAGGACCGTCCAAAGCAAAGCCGAGTTCGTCATCGAGAACGTGCGATTGTGGGACGGGGTGGAGGACCCCTATCTGTACACCGCCGCGGCCAAACTCCCCGGCGGGGACCGGATCAGCGTTCGCTTCGGCTGCCGCGTCTTCGAGTTCGACCCCCAGAAGGGTTTCTTCCTCAACGGCCGCAGCTACCCCCTCCGGGGCGTGAGCCGCCACCAGG
>JAZRUD010000403.1:0-4623 GCA_045652385.1 Clostridia bacterium | reverse complement strand
CTGCCTTGAAAATCTCCGTAGGCATGAGCTGGGTGGGCGTCATCGTGGGGGAATATCTGGTGAGCAAATCCGGTCTCGGATATCTCATCGTCTACGGAGGCCAGGTATTCAAGCTGGATCTGGTCATGGCCTCCGTGGTGTTCCTGTGCGTCCTGGCCGCCCTCATGTACGGGACCGTGGCTCTGCTGGAAAAACGTTTTAGCAAACATGGCTGACTGTCGAAACATGACGCAATGGCTGGACTTTCCTATTGCATTGAAGCAGAGGGTATGGTATAATTCCCCCATATTGGGCATAAGGGCCCATATCAGGAAAGGTTTTGCATGGAGAACATTTTTGAGAAGATTGAGCAACGACTGAAGCAGGATCATCAGGTCGCCCCTAACGAGGCCACCGTTTATCAGATTCACGACGCCCTGAGCAAGCTGGTCATGGACGGCATCGCCGACACGTGGTACGAGAGCCGTCATCAGCATGAACGCAGCCGGGGCGCTTACTATTTTTCCGCGGAGTATCTCACGGGCCGCATGGTCTATAACAACCTCTATAACCTGGGAATCCTGGATGAGGTGAGGAAGGCCTTCGCCGAGCACGGGCTGGATATCAACATGTTCGAGGAGATCGAGGACTGCGCGCTGGGCAACGGCGGTTTGGGGCGTCTCGCCGCCTGTTTCCTGGACTCCGCCGCCACCCACGATCTGCCCCTGGACGGTTACGGCATTCGGTATAAGTACGGTCTGTTCAAACAGAGCTGGCGGGACGGCTATCAGCATGAGGCTGCGGACGACTGGCAGCGGTTCGGCGATCCCTGGAGCCGCCGCCGTCCCACTCACGAGGTGCTGGTGAAGTTTTCCGACCAGACCGTCCGGGCCGTGCCATACGACATGCCCATCATCGGGTATCATACGGACAACATCGGTACCCTGCGCCTCTGGCAGAGCGAGGCCGTGGAGGACTTCGATTTCCAGATGTTCAACGAGCAGGAGTACGCCGAGGCCGTGAAGGAGAAGAACGCGGTGGAGGACATCACGCGGGTCCTGTATCCCAACGACACCACCCGTGCCGGCAAGAAGCTGCGGCTGAAGCAGCAGTATTTCCTGTCCTCCGCATCCCTCCAGGATCTGATGCTCCGGTTCAAGCGGGAAAAACTTCCCATGGAGCAGTTTGCCGCCCACAACGCCATCCAGCTCAACGACACCCATCCCACCGTCAGCATTCCGGAGCTGATCCGGCTGCTCATGGCGGAGGGGCTGACCTTCGAGCAGGGCTTCGATATCGCGCAGAAAACCTTCGGCTACACCAACCACACGGTCATGCAGGAGGCTCTCGAAAAATGGGACGCAGACCTGTTCCAGGAGCTGCTGCCGGAGATCTTCGACATCATCTACCGTATCAACGCCAAGCTTTGCGGGGAGCTCATGAGTCGCGGTATCGACTGCTCCTCCTACGCCATCATCCAGGGAAATCGCATCCATATGGCGAACCTCGCCGTGTATGTGAGCCATGCGGTGAACGGCGTGGCCAAGATCCACTCCGAGATACTGAAGAACGACGTGCTCAAAAACTGGTACGAGCTCTATCCCGAGCGGTTCCAGAACAAGACCAACGGCATCACCCAGCGCCGTTGGCTGGGCTTATGCAACCCGGGTCTCGCCGAGTACATCACCAAACGCATCGGCGACGGGTGGCTGCTGGACCTTTCCGAGCTGGAAAAGCTCAAGGAGCATATGACTTCCAGGGACATCCGTGAGTTCCTGGAGGTGAAGCGCCGCAACAAGCGCGCCCTGTCCGATTACATCTACGCGCGAGAGGGCGTGCGCCTGCCGGAAAACTTCGTGTTCGACGTACAGATCAAGCGCATGCACGAGTATAAGCGGCAGCTTATGAACGCCTTTGCCATCCTGGACATCTATTACGGCATCAAGGACGGCCGCATCAAGGACTTCCCGCCCACGGCCTTCCTCTTCGGCGCCAAGTCCGCCCCCGGCTATATCATCGCCAAGACGGTCATCAAGTTCATCAACGAGATCGCCAAGCTCATCAACAACGACGAGTCCGTCAACGACCGGATGCGGGTGGTCTTCGTACAGAACTACAACTGCTCCTATGCCGAGCATATCATCCCTGCGGCGGACATCTCCGAGCAGATCTCCCCGGCGGGCACCGAGGCCTCCGGCACCGGCAACATGAAGCTGATGCTCAACGGCGCGGTGAGCCTGTGCACCTACGACGGCGCCAACATCGAGATCCTGGATGCGGCGGGGGAGGAGAACAACTATCGCTTCGGCGCCAGTGTGGATACCCTCAACGAGCTGCGGTCCTATTACGATCCCAAGGCCATTTACGAGCACGAGCCTCGGGTGAAGCGGGTGGTGGATACCCTGGTGAACGGCACCTTCAACGACGGCGGTACCGGCGTGTTTAGGAGCCTCTACAACTCTCTGGTCAACGGCAACAGCTGGCAGAAGCCGGACTACTACTTTGTGTTATACGAGCTGCTTCCCTATATCGACAAGAAGCTGGACGCCATCTACGATACCCAGGACCCCCTGGCCTTCGGCCGCAAGGCCCTTATGAACACCGCCAGCGCCGGATATTTCTCCTCGGACCGCACGGTGTTGGACTACGCCAGGGACATCTGGGATCTGAAGCCGTTCCCCCACCAATATACCCTGAAACTGTTCTAATCGGGAGGACACGCCATGCTGGCTGCTACACCTATCTCCGCGCTGCTGGGGCTGCTGCTCGGGTTCGTTCTGAGCGCGGTGCTAATCGCTCTCTTTCGGGACAAGCTGCCCCAGGATCACGGCCGGGCCTATGCGGTGGGCGGTGAGATCTCCAAGGGCAAGGCCCGGGGCAGCGGCGTGGTGTTCATCCCTGTGTTCGCTGCCGTCACGGTACTGGTGACGCCCTTCTCCTGGGAACGGTGCGCATACCTGTTTTTGACCCTGGCCGCCATGCTGACCGGGTATTTGGACGATCGATCGGACCTGCCCTGGGGTGAGCTCAAGAAGGGGCTGCTGGATTTGGCTATCTGCCTGCTGGCCCTCGTTACCTTCATGAACACGCATTCTGAATATGCCTTCACCCTTTTCGGCTGGCGGGTGAGTTTGCCCTGGTGGCTGTTCGCGCCCATCGCCCTGTTCCTGCTGTGGGCCTTCATCAACTGCTGCAACTGCGCCGACGGGGTTGACGGTCATTTCGGCTCCCTGTCCGTCATTGCTCTGGGAGCTCTTGGGTACACCCTGTACGCCTTCTGTGAGGGCCCTGAGTGGGCCATTTCCGGCCTGACGCTCATCGGATGTGTTCTTGCCTACCTGCTGTTCAACGCCTCTCCCAGCCTCATTATGATGGGCGACGCGGGCAGCCGGGCCATCGGCCTGTACATGGGCATCCTGGTACTGCTGACCGGCAACTTTCTGCTGTGCCTGCCCTTCGCCATCGTCATTTTGCTGGACGGGGGACTGGGCCTATTCAAACTGGCGATCATGCGCACCTTCCATAGCAAGACCTTCATGATGTGGCTGCTGACGCCCCTTCACGACGAGACCCGGAAGAAGCGTCGGTGGTCCGACACCCAGACCGTGTTCCGTTTCTGCATCGTGCAATTGGTCTGCGCCCTTGTCGGGCTTCTGGTTATGGCGGCCCTGCGATGATCCATATCGAAACGATAAACCTATACGACCTTTATCCTGAAGCGCCTCGGTTTGACGGCGGTCAGCTGACGATCTATGCCCTGGAGCCCATCCCTAAGGTTGACCCGGATCGGCGGTTCCCCGCCATTTTGATCCTGCCGGGCGGCGCCTATCGGTGGGTTTCGCCCCGGGAAGCGGAACCTGTGGCCATGCGTTTTCTCAGCCGGGGCTTATCCTGCTTTATTCTGGATTATTCCTGCGCCCCGGCTCCTTTTCCCGTGGCTTTGCGGGAGGCGGCCATGGCCATGGCGTATATCCGCCAAAACGCGGATCGCTATCATTTGGATGCGAACCGAGTCGCCGCCCTGGGCTTTTCTGCGGGGGGGCATCTGTGCGGGACGCTGGGCACGCTGTACGATGGGGAAGAGGTGTCGGATATCGCGCCGGCAGAACAGATCCGGCCGGACGCCCTCGTTCTATGCTATCCCGTTTCTGCCTCGTACGGGCGGACCCATGACGAAAGCTTCGATAACCTGTGCGGCGAAGATCAGACGCTGAAGGACAGACTGTCCCTGGATAAGCTGGTGCGCCGGGATATGATGCCTGTGTTCCTGTGGCACACCCGGACGGACGATTCCGTGCCGGTGGACGGGACCATGCGCCTTGCCACGGCCCTGGCGGAACAGGACGTGCCCTTTTCCCTCCACGTGTTCGCTGCGGGCCGCCACGGCCTCGCCACGGCGGACGACCTCGTCTATCGGCGGGACAATCTTCCGCCCGTCAGCGACGGCGTTCTGGACTGGCCGGAGATGGCCGTCCGGTTCCTGTGGGAGCAAGGGTTCCATATTCAGGACGGAGAATAGAAAAACAAGCAGAGAAAAGCAGCAGGCTCGAAAACCTGCTGCTTTGACGTTTGGGGGGTTATCGCTCTTCGCGGAAGTAGGGGAGACCCAGGGACATGGGGGGCTGATCCTCCCGCTTTTTCCGC
>JAZRUD010000402.1:0-3323 GCA_045652385.1 Clostridia bacterium | reverse complement strand
AGCAGCGTCATCTTTTGCAAACCCTGTATCTTCATGAGGGTTCTCCTTTAGATCGTGTATAGTATATTGAGGTTCCGCACGTCCCCGTCCTCGATGCCGTCGTTGACGGAATAGGCGTGCTTCTCGAGGTCGCCGCAGACGGCCTTGGTGAGGCCCTGGTTCTGGAGCTCGTCGATGATGTCGCTGGCGGTGCTCTCGATCATGTCGTACTTCGACTCCGCCAGATCTGGATCGTTTCCTGTGGTGAGCAGGTATTCCAGGGTTTCCGCCGTCAGGGTCAGCCTGGGAAGCCGGCGCAGGGCGCGGAAGCTCCATTTGTAGTAGGGGGCGTAAGCCCGGTTCAGCAGGAACACCGCCTCGATGCAGCTCTTCACGAACTCGTTCACCGCCAGCTGGGCCGCCGCGCTCTCCCCGTGCTTCAGGCATCTGAGATAGTTATACTGTCCCGCCTGGGCCATAAGGAGCAGATGCCCCGCCAGCCGCTTCCGGCGCGCGTCCTCCGGCATAGCCGACAGGGCGGCGCGAACGGCGCTGACTTCGCCCAAATCGTCCCGAAAGATCTCTCCGCCGGTGGCCTCCAGCAGCGATTGTTGGGGGAGCTTCAGCCACTGGTCCACGGTGAGCACGCCGTCGGGGCTGCCCACCTTTTCGGTGAAGAAGTCCGCTGCCCTGAGGACCCCGTGCCGGGCGCCGCCCACGGGAGCGAGGCTGCTGCGCCGAAAGCCCATGAACTCCCTGGGGAGCTTTGCATAGGCCCGTTCCAGCAGAAAGGCGGTCCGCCGGTCCACCGTATTCTCGTCCGGCAGCAGCAGGCAGAATCCCGGCTCGAAATCGTGGTCCCGGCTGACCTCGTCGTCGAAGCCCAAACACTCGGACCCGCTGCCCACGAGTCCCACGGCGATCAGGCGCTCCTGCTCGGGGAACTGCTCACGGAGCATGGGCGCGCCGTATGCTTCATAGAACGCCCGGGAAAGTTCAAGCCCGTTCATAGATCGCTTTGGCCCTTTCGTTGAGATCGGCGGCGGTAAGAAAATATCCGTAGTAGTCGAAGGTGGGGGCGCATTTCTCGCACACGAAGGCGTAGTACCCGTCCCGGGGCAGGGTCGGCTCGTCCAGCAGGGCGGCGGCTTTGTCCAGGTACTGCTCGATTTTCTGCTCCCCCTTTTCGAGACCGTGCTCCAGCTCCACCGCGTTGGCTAAATTCAGATACGTGATGGCCTGCTCGAGAGCCCCGTGCTCCACCTTGCCCATGATGCTGAGCGCCTTCAAAAAGGCTTCGTAGGCCTCTCCGAAACGCCTGAGGGCCATATATGCCAGGCCCATGTTGTTGTAGAGGCCGCCCAGCCGCCCGTCGGTCTCCGGCAGGTTCCCCTCGTAGACGGCCCTGGCCTTTTCAAAGAGCTCGACGGACCGCTCGGGCATGCCGAAGGCGTCGTAGACCGTGGCGGCGTTCACATAGGCGGTGCCGGCGGAGAGAGTGCCCTCGAAGCCCAGCCGGTCGATCAGGTTCAAACTCTCGTTGGCGTTCAGGATGGCCTGGTCCTTGTCGCCTGTTTTCCGGTAGTGGCCCATCAGCTCGCCCCGGACGAAGAACTCGCCCCGCAGGTCCCCGTTCTGCCGGGCCTCCGCCAGCCAGTAGTTGAGATGCCGCTCCGCCCCGGCGTAGTCCCGGCGGCTCATATACTCGTCCAGCTTCTCCCGGACCCGCCGCTGGGGTATGGGCGCGGGCCGGTCCTGGTCCATGCACAGGACGCAGTTGGGCTCCTCGTAATCCTCTTTGGAGAGGGGAGGGATGGGGTTCGTCATAGGCGTCTCCTTTATTCTTCTTTGGGCAGCAGCAGCCCGCCCAGCAAAATGATCTGCTCCGGCAGCCGGTTCCCGCTGGCCCACTGCAGGGTTTCTCCGAAATACCGTTCCAGGGCCCCGCCGCAGTCGCCGCCCAGGGCTTCGATGGAATACCGCATTCGTTCCGGGATCCGGCAGGGAGCTCCCTCCGTCCGGGCGCAGACGGGGCACAGGTCGCACTTCCCGGCGAACAAAGCAAGGCTCCCGGGGGTCTCGGCCTCCATAGCCAGCAGCTCCCGGGCCAGGTCCGCCTTGATCTTGGGCAATTCCATCGCTTCGAAGGCCCGCCGCTCCCCGGGGAACAGGCGATCCTTCATAAAGACCAGCTTCCTGGCGTACAAACGGATGGCGTCGTACCGTTCCCACACCGTCATGGGGTCGAACCCAAAGGGCGGGCAGGACCAATACCGCCCGTGGTTGGGGCAGTCCTGACAGTAGCCCATGAACCGGGGCACGTCCACCAGATCCCGCCTGAACTCGCTCAGGGGGACGGTCCTGGTCAGGGTCTCCGCAGTGTACAGCCTCGTTTCTTCCATACGCCTATGCTACCATGCCCCGGCTGGTTTTGCAAGGGAACAGATGAACCTCCGGGTATGGCATGTTTCAGGGATCCGTGGTATACTTATTCCCAAAGAAATGACAGGAAAAGGTGAGCTCATGAAAATACGTTTCAACACGTCTGCCCTGCAGCCTATGATCGACTGGCTTAGGGATCGAAAAAAGACCGGCCGGGGCGACGAAGACCGCCTGCGGGCAGTTCTGTCGCACCCCGATTATCAGGTGGAGCTGCTCCGCTACGCTGATCCCGGGCTGCCGGTTTGCGGCATATCTCTGGAGGAAGCGGTGGACTTCTTTATGAACTTTGATACGAAGGATTTTGAGAACCCCCGCCTGCAATACAAAAAAGGGACCTTCCGTGCCTTCTACGACGACTTGGAAAACCAATGCGGAAGGATCAGCGCGTTCGTTTCCATGGAGCCGGAGGACTACGCCTTGATGGAGACCCTGTTGAAAAACGGGCTTCCTGACGAGCTGTTTGACCGGATCCCGGAACTCAACGTCATCTTCATCGTCTCCATCGGCAACTCCATGGGTTGGCCCTACGGACAGTATATCGATTACGATGTGGCGAATCTGACAGAGTTTAAGAACAGGGGAGATTTTGTCCATCTCACGGCCCATGAGATCCACCATATTTTCGCAGGACAGCTTCTGGCGCCGGCAGGGATCCGGGGCGAGGACTTCTTTTTGCAGAACTTCGCCTTCGAGGGCCTGGCCGTGCATTATATGAACAATCTGGCCACAGTGGGCAAGCGGGCGAAATATGACGACAGCACCTATGTCATGGACGAGGGAGACATGGCGTTCTATGAAGCGCATTTCGACGAGATCTTCGACATGATCCGAAATGATTATCGCGATTGCGTCGGAAAGTCCCTGGACGAGGTGAAAGAACTCGTTTCCAGCCGGTATGAGCA
>JAZRUD010000401.1:0-3138 GCA_045652385.1 Clostridia bacterium | reverse complement strand
CAAACGATAACAAATGCTGCAAGACAAAGACAAGGACAAAGAAAAAGACAAAGAAAAGGACAAGGACTATATCTCTCTCTTCAGGAGAGGCCGCCCGGGGACGGGAGAGAGAGAAAGGCCCCCCCGGGGGCGGGAACGGATCGCCTTTGCATACGGAAAACTTCTTGCGAAGAAGCGATATAGGGTGTATAATGTGCTATTCAATGGGGAGGAAGGGCATGCCCCGGCCTTCCGGCACAAGATCACAAGCCTAAGGAGCAAGGATAATGGAAGAAGCACCGAAGATCAAAAACTTCATCGAGGAAGCCATCGAGGAGGACCTGGAGAAATTCCGGGCCCTGTATCCGGACAAGGAGCCCCGCGTCAAGACCCGGTTCCCGCCGGAGCCCAACGGGTATCTGCACATCGGCCACGCCAAGGCGCTGACCATCGACTTCTCCATGGCCGAGAAGTACGGCGGCACCTGCAACCTCCGCTACGACGACACCAACCCCACCAAGGAGGGGACGGAGTACGTGGACGCCATCGAGCAGGACATCCGCTGGCTGGGCTTTTCGTGGGACAAGCTGGTCTTCGGCTCCTCCTACTTCGACGAGTGCTACGAGCTCGCCAAGAAGCTCATCCTAAAGGGCGTGGCCTACGTGGACGACCTCACCAAGGAGGAGATGAAGGCCTACCGGGGCACGCTCACCGAGCCCGGGAAGAACAGCCCCTATCGGGATAGGTCCGTGGAGGAGAATCTGGACCTGTTCGAGCGCATGAAAAACGGCGAGTTCGAGAACGGATCGAAGACCCTCCGCGCCAAGATCGACATGGCCTCCCCCAACATCAACATGCGGGACCCGGCCCTCTATCGGATCATCCACATCCCCCATCATCAGACCGGCGACAAGTGGTGCATCTATCCCATGTACGACTCCGCCCACCCCATCCAGGACGCCATCGAGGGCGTGACCCACAGCCTCTGCTCGTTGGAGTATGAGATCCATCGCCCCCTCTACAACTGGGTGGTGGAGCAGTGCGAGTTCGACAATAAGCCCAACCCCCGGCAGATCGAGTTCGCCCGCCTCAATCTCACCAACACCGTCATGAGCAAGCGCAAGCTCCGCATGCTGGTGGAGGAGGGGATCGTGTCCGGCTGGGACGACCCCCGGATGCCCACCCTGTGCGCCATGCGCCGGAGGGGCTACCCCGCCGAGGCCATCCGGGACTTCCTTTCCCGCATCGGCGTGGCGAAAGCCGACTCCGTGGTGGAGACGGCCCTCCTCGAAGCCTGCGTCCGCGACAATCTCAACGCCACCGCTTACCGCATGATGGCGGTGACGGAGCCCGTGAAGCTCATCGTCGAGAACTGGCCTGAGGGGAAGACCGAAGAGATCGAGCTCGAGAACCTGCCCGGCAGCGAGGAAGCGGGCAAGCGCACCGTGACCTTCTCTAAGGAGCTGTACATCGAGCGGAGCGACTTCTCCGCCGACCCGCCCAAGAAGTTCTTCCGGCTGAAGCCCGGCGGCGAGGTCCGCCTGAAGGGGGCCTACATCGTCCTCTGCACGGGCTACGAGACCGACGAAGACGGCAACGTGACTCTGATCCGCTGCACCTACGACCCCGAGACGAAGAGCGGCGAATGCCAGCGCAAGGTCAAGGGCACCATCCACTGGCCCAGCACCCAGGACGCCGTACCCGCGGAGCTTCGGCACTACGAGCCCCTGCTCGCCGAGACCGCTGCCGACGACGCCGAGGCGGAAGCCGAGGCCGAAACCGAGGGCGAATACGTGGGCGGCGCCTAGGAGCGGGACTTCTTGAAGACCATCAACCCCGACAGCCTGAAGGTCCTCCGGGGCTTCGTGGAGCCCGCCGCGGCGAAGGCCCCCGCCGGGACCCGGTATCAGTTCCTGCGCATGGGCTACTACTGCGCGGACCTGGATACGACTTGTGACAAGCCCGTGTTCAACCGGGTGGTGGGCCTGAAGGATTCCTTCAAACCGACCAAGTGAGGATATAGACTTATGAAAACTGTACGCACACGATTCGCCCCCAGCCCCACGGGGTTCATGCACCTGGGGAACCTGCGCTCGGGCCTCTACGCCTACCTGCAGGCCAAGCATAACGACGGCGTGTTCATCCTGCGCATCGAGGACACGGACCAGGCCCGCTACGTGGAGGGGGCCGTGGACGTGATCTACCGCATCCTGAAGGATATCGGCCTTGACTGGGACGAGGGCCCCGACATCGGCGGCGACTACGGCCCCTACGTCCAGAGCGAACGAAAGAGCATGTACCTGCCCTACGCCGAGGAGCTGGTGAGGAAGGGAAAAGCTTACTACTGCTTCTGCACCAAGGAGGAGCTGGAGGAGCGCAAGGCCGAGGCCGAGAAGGAGGGCAAGGTCTGGAAATACGACAAGCGCTGCGCCTCCATCCCCTACGAGGAGGCCAGGCGCCGGGTGGAGGCCGGGGAGCCCTACGTGATCCGGCAGAACGTGCCCGAGACCGGCGAAGCCGGCTTCGACGACGTGCTCTACGGCCACATCAAAGTGGATTGTTCCGATCTCGAGGACATGATCCTCATCAAGGCCGACGGCATGCCCACCTACAACTTCGCCAACGTCATCGACGACCACACCATGGGCGTCACCCACGTCATGCGGGGCAACGAGTATCTGGCCAGCACGCCGAAATACAACCTGCTCTACGAGGCCTTCGGCTGGGAGAAGCCGGTGTACATCCACCTTTCCCAGATCATGAAGGACGCCCATCGGAAGCTTTCCAAGCGCTACGGCGACGCCTACTACGAGGACTTTTTGGCCAAGGGATACCTGAAGGAGGCCGTGCTGAACTACGTGGCGCTCCTCGGGTGGAACCCCGGCGACGAGCGGGAGTTCTTCACGCTGCCGGAGCTCGTCGAGGCCTTCAGCATCGAGGGGCTTTCCAAGTCCCCGGCCATCTTCGACAACGACAAGCTGAACTGGATGAACGGCGAGTATATTCGCCGTCTCTCCCCGGAGGACTTCACGAAGCACGCCCGCCGGTTCTACGAGCAGGCCGGCATCGATCACATGGACGAGGGCGTCCTCTGCCGCATCCTTCAGCAGCGGCTCCAGTACTTCGGGGAGATCCCGGAGATGGTGGACTTTTTGACGG
>JAZRUD010000400.1:0-1461 GCA_045652385.1 Clostridia bacterium | reverse complement strand
GGACGAAAACATCGCCCAAAGCTACGGGGAGGAAAGCTATGAGGTCCTGGACGCGGTCCAGACCCTGCCCACCCCGGACCGGTACGCGGTGTATCTCTATTACTACGAGGGCTACGGGGTGAAGGAGATCGGCAAGCTTCTGAAGGAGCCGGACGGCACCGTCAGCTCCCGGCTCTCCCGGGCCCGAAAGAAGCTCAAGGCCATCCTGGAAGGAGGAAAACATGGAAGACAGATACAGCAGCGCCTTTGACGAAGTGCGCGCTTCCGATACATTCAAAGAGCGCATGGTGGCGCGCATGCGTGAGCTGAACGAAGCAAAGGAACCGGCGGAGCGCTCCCGGCCCGCGGTGACAGTGCCCCGGCGGCTGAAGAAGCGGACGCTGACGGTGCTCATCGCGGCGGCCATCCTCCTGATGGCGGGTACGGCCCTGGCCGTAGGCCTCAACGCCATGATCGGCGCCCGCAATCGGGCCCAGACCGCCATCGCCTCCTACCAGGCGGTGCTGGAGGGGCAGGGCCTGCCGGAGGGGTCGGTGGAGCTGCCGGGCAGCAGCGTGCCCGTGCCGTCCCCCTACATCACCTACGCCCAGTTCCAGGCGGACGAGGAGGGCAAGTGGCTGCCCAGCACCCTGCCGGACATCAACGTCACCGCCCAGGCGAGCGGGCTTACGGTGCGGCTCGAAAGCCTGATCTCCCGGACGGAGTTCGACCAGCTGGCCTGCTATTTAATCGTAGAGGGGGATAAGCCCGTGCCCTACGTTCTGAGTGAGCTTAGGCTAAGCATCAACGGCGGGGAGCTCCTGAAGACCCGGGCGGAGATGGATTGGGAGCAGAACCACAGCTACGGCTCCCGCGCCACGCCCCAGCCCGTGGCGGACTGGAACACGGACGATAGCGACACCAACTACCTGACCTTCCCCCTGGAGGGGAACCCCCTGCGGGCGGGAAACACATTCACTCTGACCGGCAAGCTCAACGGCGAAGCCTTCGCCCTGACCTATGAGTTTACGCAGGAAAAGTATGAAGCCATGCGCCAGACCCAGCTCCAGGAGGTAGGCGCCATCGGGGCGGGCATCGACGCCATCCCCGACGAGACCATCCCCGTAAACGTGGCGGCCCTGTGGCGCCTGATCGAGGACATGGCCATCACCGACCACTTCCTCTACTACACGGAGACCCGGGACCCCAGCGTGATCATCCCCGAGGGGGGTTCCCGGCCCAGCGTGCCATACGACACCTATGATGACGGCATGTGGACCGTGGTGGACGGCATGATCTATGAGGATGAGTTCGTCAGCGCCTCCGACGACGAGAACGGCGTATCTCACGCCATCTACCGGGCCTACTTCCCCTACGACGACGGGAATCTACCCAAGGAGTCCCTGGTGTCCCTGCGGGGCATCGTCTTTCGGATCGAATGGGCCACGGGCAAGATCACGGGCCCCAAGGACGAGGAGGAAT
>JAZRUD010000399.1:0-2699 GCA_045652385.1 Clostridia bacterium | reverse complement strand
CCTGTACGGGCAGTCCACCACTTCATAGCCTTCCTGCTTCCGCAGAGAAATGGGCGACGCCGTTCGATTGCCCGACGAAAATCAGAACATCCGGCGGGAGCCGGCGGCGGCAAAGACAGCTCCTGCGGAAAGCTTCCATGCCCAGACCGCTCAGACCCGCACGCCGCCACAGGTCTTTCTGGGCACCAAACCCACCGTTGCGCCGAAGGCCGGCGACAAGGTCCTCGATTGGCAGGACGGCGACCGGGTCCGGCACGCCATCTTCGGCGAGGGAATTATCGAAGACGTGGAAGGCAAGGGCCCGTCCCAGATCGTGCGGGTCCGATTCAAAAACGGTATAGAAAAGCGGCTGACCGCCCTGTATGCGCCCCTCACCCGACTGGAATAATACTTTTATGACCATGGAAAACAATCAATTGCAACGAATGCAGGAACTGGTCGACAGGCTCAACACATACGCCCGGGCTTATTACGTGGAAGATGCGCCTTTGATCTCCGACGGCGAATACGACGCGCTGGAAGCGGAGCTCATCGCCCTCGAAAAGGAAACGGGCACGGTCCTGCCGGACAGTCCTACCCATCGAGTGGGCGGCGAGCCCCTCTCCAAGTTTGAGGAGCACCGACATCTCAGTCGGTTATGGAGTCTCGACAAGGTTCGTACTTTGGACGGCATCCGGGAATGGATGGATCGAGTCAAGCGGCTGCTTGACCTTGCGGAGGACCCGCTGTACGCCCTCGAATATAAGTTCGACGGGCTCACCATCAATCTGACCTATGAGAACGGCGTCCTGGTCCAGGGGGCGACTCGCGGCAACGGAGTCACAGGGGAATCCATCTTGCCCCAGCTCAAGACCATCCGCTCCCTTCCCCTCTCCATCCCCTTCAAGGGACGCATGGAGGTCCAGGGCGAGTGCATCATGCTCCTGTCTGTGTTGGAAAAATATAACAAGACCGCCAAGGAGCCTCTGAAGAACGCCCGCAACGCAGCGGCCGGCGCCCTTCGGAATCTTGACCCCCAGGTAACGGCAGACAGGAATCTCAGCTGTTTTTGCTACAACGTGGGTTATATCGAAGGCAAGGAACTCCACGACCATAAGCAAATGATCGTCTTCCTGCGGGAGAACGGGTTTCCTGTATCCCCCTTCATCCACTACGGCCACGGAGCGGACGAGTTTATCGAGATCATCGACCGCGTGGCCGAAGAAAGGGATGGATTGGACTTCCTCATCGACGGCATGGTCATCAAGGTCTGCGACTTCGATCAGCGGGAACAGCTTGGCTACACCGAGAAATTCCCCCGCTGGGCGATGGCCTATAAGTTCGCCGCCGAGGAGGCCACCACCACCATCGAAAGCGTCACCTGGGAGGTGGGCCGGACCGGAAAGCTGACGCCGGTAGCCCATGTGGAGCCGGTGGACCTGTGCGGGGTGACCGTCAGCAATGCTACGCTGAACAACTGGGACGATATCTGCCGCAAGCGCGTGGGCATCGGGTCAAGGGTGTTCATCCGGCGGAGCAACGACGTGATCCCGGAGATCCTGGGCGCGGTGCCCGGCGACATGCCAGCTGCCCCGGTGGAAAAGCCGGAGGTCTGCCCCTTCTGCGGAGCGCATGTGGAGCATAGAGGCGTGCATCTTTACTGCACGAATCCCCTCTCCTGCCGCCCCCAGATCATCTCACGCCTGGCTCATTTCGCCAGTCGGGACGCTATGGACATCGACACCTTTGCCGACAAGACTGCCGAACAGCTGTTCAACGAACTGAACGTGGCTACCATTCCGGAGCTTTACACCCTGCGGCGGGATCGTTTGCTGGCGCTGGAAGGATTCGGGGAAAAGAAGGCTCAGAACCTGCTCACCGCACTGGAGAACAGCAAGCATCGGCCCCTCAGCGCCTTTTTGAACGCTCTGGGCATCCCCAACGTGGGTGTGAAGACGGCTCGGGACCTGTCGCTGACCTTCGGAACGCTGGATAAGCTGCGCAGCGCCACCTATGAAGAACTGATCGCCATAGAGGACGTGGGCGAGATCGTGGCCGAAAGCGTGTTGTCCTTCTTTCACGACCCGCGGATCAGCCGACAGATCGACGATCTCATCGCCTATGGGGTCTCCCCTGCGGCGGATCGGGCGGCTACGGATTCCCCTATCAGCGGCAAGACCATCGTAGTCACGGGAACGCTCCCCACCCTGAGCCGAAAGGAAGCGGAGGACCTTATCATGGATCACGGCGGCAAAGCGGCGGGCAGCGTCAGCAAGAAAACCGATTACGTGCTGGCGGGCGAGGCAGCGGGGAGCAAGCTCACCAAAGCCCAGCAGCTGGGCATCCCCGTGATCGACGAACAGACCTTATTGGATTGGCTCAAATGAGAATAGGAAAGCTGGAAAACAGCGAGCTGGAATCGCTGATCTTGAATAAATTCAAACGGACCCGCCCCGAGTCGCTGACTATGCCTCGGGTGGGTGAGGATTGCGCCGCGTTGGACTTCGACGGGGACCTGATCGTCATGAGCATGGACCCCATCACTTCCGCCGGAGATAAGAGTCTTGGGCTGCTCAGCGTCCACGTAAACTGCAACGACGCCATCTGCATGGGCGCGGAGCCTGTGGGCCTGCTGGTGACGCTGCTGCTGCCGCCGGACTATCCCACGGAGAATATCGGTCATATCGAAGTCGGATCGTAGCCATGTCGTTCTGTGAGCC
>JAZRUD010000398.1:0-4023 GCA_045652385.1 Clostridia bacterium | reverse complement strand
GCCCCGAGGCGGAGGCCTATCGGCTGCCAGGCAAACGGGAGCTGGGCCGGTTCATGCGCCTCGTCACCGGCGTGATCCCCGGCGACGCCCTCCATGCCCTGGCCTGCCGCTACGGCTGTTCTGTCACCGTGCTCCTGGCGGCGGTCATGGCCGAGTGCGTCATTTCCCTCCAGAACGAGCGCGTGCCGAAAAAGCGGCAGAAGCCGGTGAAGATCACCATTCCGGTGGACCTGAGGCGACTCTTTCCCAGCCGGACCCTTCGCAACTTTGCCCTCGCCGTGAACCCCGGCGTGGACCCGCGCCTGGGAACCTATTCCCTGGAGGAGCTGTGTAAGGCGTTCTCCCACCAGCTGGCGGCGGAGATCACGCCCCAGCGCATGGCGGGCCGGATCGCCCAGAACGTGGAGCCCCAGAAAAACAGACTCCTGAAGGCGGTGCCCGTCTTTCTCAAGACCCCGGTCATGCGGGCGGTGTACGATCGGCGGGGGGAGCGCCTGGGCTGCCTCAACGTCTCCAACCTGGGGGTGCAGAAGCTCCCGGCGGCCATGGCCCCCTACGTGGAGCGGATGGAGTTCATCATCGGCGTCCAGTATTCCTATCCCAACAACTGTTCTGTGGTCACCGCCAACGGCGTGACCCTCGTCAACATGATCCGCAGCATAGAAAGTCCCGAGCTGGAGCGGCGGTTCTTCTCCCGGCTGGTGGAGTTGGGGGTCCCCGTGTCCATCGAGACCAATGAGGAGGAATCATAGATGTACTGTGTTCGATGCGGCGTCCGGCTCCAGGAGGGCGTTAAAGCTTGTCCCCTGTGCGGCACCCCCGTGTGGTGCCCGGAGACGGGGGAGAGGGCCTCTGCCGCGCCTGCCTATCCCGATCGATATCCTGTGTACAGCCGTCAAAGCCGGCTCACTGCGATGGCGTCGCTCACGGTGGCGCTGCTGGCGGCCATGATCGCCTGCTTCACCATCGCCATGAACACCTCGGGCCGCATGGGCTGGTCCTTCTACGTGATCGCAGGCACGGCGGCATTCTATTTCACGTTCCTGCTGCCCTTCTGGTTCCGGCGGCCCCATCCCATGATCTTCGTGCCCCTGTCCTTCGTGTCCGTATGCCTGCTGCTGTTGGCGATCTCGGTTTATACCGGCGGCCGGTGGTTCCTGTCCTTCGCTTTTCCCCTGACGGCGATCCTGGCGATCCTGACCATCGGAGCCGTCGCCCTCTACCGGTACGTGAAGAAGGGCGCGATCTTCATCACCGGGGGGCTGCTCATAGCCCTCGGCGGCAGCTGCATGCTGGCGGAGCTGTTCCAGCATTTCACCTTTCATACGCCCATGTTCGCCTGGTCCCTGTACGCAGCGTCGGTGTTCTTCCTCTTCGGAGGCTTTTTGATTCTGGCGGGGATCGTTCGGCCCCTTCGGGAACATTTGGAGCGGAAGTTTTTTATCTGAACCCCTGACAAAAACTTCCGGCGCCCCTGTTAACAGAATTGACAAACTTTCACTTTTGTGTTATAAGGTATGTATGTTTGCGTTGATGGGTAAAAGCCCCCGGCGCGGATAAATACAAACAAAACATGGGAAAGGAACTCCAAGATGAAACTCTCCAAGATTCTGGCAATCGCCCTGGCGCTCGTCATGGTCTTCGCTCTTGTCGCCTGCAAGTCCGGCGCCGAGACCAAGACGGAGGAGCCCGCGAAGGCAGCTGTCAAGGTCGCTATGATCACCGATTACGGCGATATCACCGACCAGTCCTTTAACCAGACCACCTACGAAGCCTGCAAGGCTTTCTGCGAAGGCAAGAAGCTGGACTTCCAGTACTACAAGCCCGCTTCCGACTCCGATGAGGATCGTATCTCCTCCATCGAGAAGGCCATCGACGACGGCTTCAACGTGATCGTGATGCCCGGCTACGCCTTCGGTCCCGCCATCAAGGCCACCGCTGAGAAGAACGCGGAAGTCACCTTCATCGCTCTGGACGTGAGCGAGGGCGACCTGGGTTATGAGGGCGCCATCCCCGCCAATCTGTACAGCGCTGTGTATCAGGAAGAGCTCTGCGGCTACATGGCCGGTTATGCGGCTGTGAAGCTGGGCTACAAGAAGCTGGGCTTCCTGGGCGGCATGGCTGTTCCCGCCGTGGTCCGCTACGGCTACGGCTTCGTGCAGGGCGAGGACGCCGCCGCGGCTGAGCTGGGTCTCACCGACGTGGCCGTCAAGTATGCCTACGGCAACCAGTTCTTCGGCGATGCCGACATCACCGCTTACATGGACACCTGGTACTCCGCTGACACCGAAGTGGTCTTCGCCTGCGGCGGCGGCATCTTCACCTCCGCTGGTGAGTCCGCCAAGAAGTACGGCAAGAAGGTCATCGGCGTGGACGTCGACCAGGCCGGCACCATCGACGGTCTCTATGGCGAGGGCATCACCGTGACCTCCGCCATGAAGGGTCTGGCCGCTACCGTCAACACCATGCTGGGCAAGGTCGTGGACGGCAAGTTCGAGGGCGGCAAGATCGAGAACCTGGGCCTCGTCTCCGCGGTTCCCGAAGAGAACTACGTGCAGATCGCCGGTTCCACCCAGTTCTCCGACAGCTTCACCAAGGACGACTACAAGGCCCTGGTGGGCAAGATGTTCAGCGGTGAGGTGAAGGTCTCCAACGACATCACCAAGGGCGCTGCCGACTTCGCCACCGTCATCACCGTGGACGATCAGGGCAACATCAAATAAGCTGTTTCTCATCTGAGAGCCAATGAAAGAGCAGACCTTCGGGTCTGCTCTTTTCGATTGACGCTGTCTCTGCGGCGTGGTATTCTATTCATATATACTGGGAAGAAAGCGAGGTAACTCTCTTTGGGTATAAAGTGTCCCAACTGCGGCGGCGGGATGATCTATGACATAGGCAAGCAGAAGCTGATCTGCCCCTACTGTGATACCGTCTCCACCATACAGGAGTATCGGCAGAACAACGCCGCCGAATACGTGAACGACAACTACAGCGTGAGCACCTATCGCTGCAAGAACTGCGGCGCGGAGCTGACGGCGCCGGAGGAGCAGACCGTGGCCTACTGTTCCTACTGCGGCGGCGAAGCCATGCTCCGCGAGAAGCAGACCGAGACCATTCGCCCCAAGCGGATCATTCCCTTCGTGAAGACCAAGAAGGAAGCTATCCGCGCTTACGAGGCTGCGGTGCAGAAGGCTCTCTACGTGCCCAAGGAATTGAAGGACGCCTCCTTTTTGGAGGGGTTCCGGGGCGTGTACCTGCCCTACTGGGGCATCGACGTGGAGATACCCCACCAGGAGCTGATCCTGAAGGGAACCCGCACCTACACCCAGGGCAAGTACGACTATTCCGAGACCTACGACGTGAGCGCCAAGATAGGCGGGGAAGCGGAGGGCGCCATCTACGACGCCTCCGCCGCCTTCGACGACACCCTGGCCGCCCAGATCGCCCCCTTCGACCAGAAGGGCGCCAAAGCCTTTGACGAGGCGTATTTGGCCGGTTTCTACGCGGACAAGGTGACCTCCTCCCCGGAGGCCTACACCGCTTTAGCCACCGAGCAGGCGGCCGACAAGGTCTATGACACCATCAAGCAGAAGGCGGGGAAGGTCAACGTGTCCGTGCCCGCCAGCCGGGAGAAGCGCGTCGAGCAGATCGGCGCCAAGGCCACGGGCTACGAGGTGTCCCTGTTCCCCGTATGGTTCCTTACCTGGCGCAAAAAGGACCGGGTGGCCTATTCCGTCATGAACGGCCAGTCCGGGAAGATATCCGTGGATCTGCCGGTGGACCTGAAGCTGTTTTTCCTCTATTCGGCCGCTGCCGCCGCCGTCCTGTTCCTGGTGCTGAGCCTGCTGCCGGCCTTCATACAGCCCATGACCATGGCGGCCCTGTGCGCCGTGCTGCTGGTGCTGTCCGGACGGCTCCTCAACAACGAGCTCAAGCAGATACGGCTCCAGGAGCGTCACGTCTACGACTACGGCGACAATTCCGGGGAGAAGAAAGCAAGCCCCAAGTCCAAAGCTGCCTCCT
>JAZRUD010000397.1:0-7400 GCA_045652385.1 Clostridia bacterium | reverse complement strand
CCCCGATATCCTGGGCCCGGCTGTCGTTGAAGGACGTGCCGAAGCTCACCACCAGCAGTTCGTTCTCGCCGATGCCGTTTTTGTTCCGGGGATCGTCCTGGGAGGCGTCGCCGGTGTCTCGTCCGAAGTAGTCGGGATCGGCTTCCTCACCCTCCACCAGCTCCTTCTGCGCGTCGGTGAGGGCGTCCCAGGCGGCCCTGGCGGCGGCGCACTGGGCGTCGGTGGTCTCCGTGCGCTCCTGGACGTAGATGGCGTCGACCAGGGCAGCCACCCGGGCGGCGGCCGCCTCGTCGGTCTCGTTGGCGGGAGCCATGGCGTAGACGGCGGCCTGAGCGTGCTGCACGTAGAGCTTCTGGACGGCCTCGATCCGGCCAAGGCCTTCGATCTGGCAGGCGACCTCGGCGAACTTGCCGGAGGCGGTGAACATGCTCAGCCAGGACTCCTCGTCCTCGGGGTCGGCCATGTCGTTGTTGGCGTGATCGCCGGCCACCACCATCAGGGGCCGCAGGATGACCTTGGTGTAACCCGCTTCGCTGACGGCCTGGATGATGCTCTCGCAGGCGGTCTCCTCGGGTTCGCCCTCCACGGTGCCGATGAATACGTTCCTGTATCCCAGCTCGTTCATCATGGCCTGCATCTGGGAATAGGTGACCTTGGCGGCGTGGGAGGTGCCGTGCCCCATGAGCACGAAAGCGGCGCCGTCCTGCTCCGCGGCATCGAGGCTGGCATACTCGGCTGCCTTCACGGCCTCAGCCACCACGGCCTCCGCCACGATCTGCTTGTCGTTGTTCACGGCGGCGGCGTCAGCGCCCACCTTGCCCAGCAGGGGCTCGGCCACGGTGACGGTCTCGAACTTGTCGGCGTACTTAGCGACGGCTTCCGTCAGCTCGTCGTACTCGGCGCCGTGCATGAGGTGGGTGGGCTGGATGACCAGATTCTTGACGCCGTTGGCGACTGCGCGTTCCAGAGCCTGGTCCATGTTGTCGATGAACTCATTATCCCGGGCCTGGACGTGGTTGATGATGATCTGGGCGGTGAAAGCCCGGCGAACGGCCCACTCGGGGAAGGCTTCTTCCAGGGCTTTTTCGATGCCGCCGATGTCCTGGGCCCGGCTGTCGTTGAAGGACGTGCCGAAGCTCACCACCAGCAGCTCGTTCTCACCGATGTTGTCTGCGTTCCGGGGATCGTCCTGGGAGGCGTCGCCGGTGTTGCGGCCGAAGTAGTCGGGATCGGCTTCCTCGCCCTCCACCAGCTCCTTCTGTGCGTCGGTGAGAGCGTCCCAGGCGGCCTTGGCGGCGGCGCAGTCGGCGTCCGTGGTCTCCGTGCGCTCCTGGACGTAGATGGCGTCGATCAGGGCAGCCACCTTGGCGGCGGCTTCCTTGTCCGCCTCGGAAGGTTCTTCCGCTCCCTCTTCAGCAAGGGCGGGGAAGGCGATCACGCTGACGGCGGCCAGCATGATCAACGCGAGAAACAAAGCAATCTTTCTTTTCATGGTTTCCTCCTTTTTTCTGTGGAGCGCTTTGGCGTTCCCCGATGTATGTATACGCGTACATCAGCAAAACCAACGGCACGAAAAAAGCTCTTTACCGATTGGCAAAGAGACTGCGTGTAAAGAGCGCCCCAAGACGGGAGCATGGTACACGATCAATCCCTCGTGATCTGGAAAAATGGCTTTCTCCGTACCCGGCAGACGGCAGGTTTCCTGGCTCGCGGCTGTTCGCCCATCGCCTTCCCGGTTTCCCAGTGGCCGCGCCTTCCGGCGCACGATGAGCTTTTCCGCATACAGTGACGAGATCGCACAGGCCTTGCACCTGTTTCCCTTTTACCCTTTGCCCCCTTCCCGGCGGCAAAGGCACCGACTGCTGTATTCAGTTTTTATCAGTATATCCCTATCCTTCCGTCCCTGTCAAGAAAAACGCGATCCCGCCCCCCCATCTGCATCTTCGCCGCGAGATAGGAGGCGGCAGGCGCCGCTGCAGAAAAAAAGAGTGTTCGCAATATCAGGTGCGAACACTCACAGCGGCACGGATTTCCCGGTGGGCCGGGATCAGCTTTCGGTTTTGGAGACGATCACCTCGACCCGTTCCGAGGTCACACTGACGCGAATATCGCTGGCTACGGCGGCAAGAATGGATTTTCCTATCTCCTCCGCAGAAACGTTGGCGTCGCTGAGCTGCCACTCGTACCTGTCCCTGCTGTCCTTGCTTTTGACGACGGGGTTCTTCAAGCCGATAAGCACAGCCTCCCAGATGCGGACGGTGAAGCTGTTCGCCGCTTCGTTTCTGCCGGAGGAGGAAACCTCCAGCAGCTTTTTATATTCCTCGCTGCCGACCTTCGCGGCAAAGCGGATATGGATCCGATACGCCTTGCTCGTACCTTCGACCCAAAAATCTCTTTTTGTCTGCTTTGCGACTCTTTGAACAAAGTCGACGGATTCCTCCATCAGCAGCTCGATCTGTGTCGCCGCGTGCCTGTCCATATGCTGGGTTTCGGCAAAGGATCTGGCTGCCTCGACGGCCTCCTGCAGTCGGTTCTCTCCCGGCTCCATGTGGATCGTGTCGGTCCTGCGATGCCGCCTGGCGGAGATCATGCTTCTGTTTTCCACCGCGCTTGCATCGACGGGCGTCCTGCTTCCTTCCTGCTGAACGATGTTGAAGTAAGGATAGGGGATCTCTATGCCGTACTTTCTGAAAGCGTTGAGCACGCGAAGATTCACGTCCGTGATGGCATCCTCGTTTTTCGTCTCCGGTGTGACCCAGATGGTCGTATCCAGGAGCAGCGAGCTGTCTGCATATTTCAGAAAATACACCGGTCCGGAATCCTCATGGATCCCGTTCGCCTCGACGCTCAGGGTATAGGGGCTCGCCACGACGCAGTCCCGGATGATGTCCATGGCTTTGCGAACGTCCGTATCATAGCTGACGGCGAACTGAAGATGGAGCCCCCGCCGATCCTTCATCCCGTAGCTGGTGTTGGTGATGATCTTGGAATTCATCTCGCTGTTGGGGATGACGATCCTGAGGTTATCGTAGATCCGCAGCACCGTGTGCCGCAGCGTGAGGTCCTCCACGATCCCCGGCGTTTGATTCTCCACGATGATCCTGTCGCCGATCTCAAAGGGCTTGTGAATGCTGATCAGCAAGCCGCAAATGATATCCAGTATGGCGGGCTGTGCGGCGAAGCCCACGATCGCCACCACCAAGGCAGATCCTGCGAGGGTGATCGATTTGATATCCAGCGAAGGATCGATCACATCGATCAGGCGTACCAGGCATGCCAGGATCACGATCAGCCGGATCAGCTGCAGCACATACCGGCCATGCAGCGTCAAACGGCTTTTCGCACGCTTCTGGATAAAGGTGATGGACAAGCCTGCCACCAGGATGATCGCGATCGGGACAATGATCTTTATCGCCATGTATACCCCCCTCTTTAGCTTCGATCAAACAGCATATACCCTTGACAGCCCTGACTGACACAGGCGCAGGATTCCTCAGCAGTACCGGCCGTCCCCCGTGTCCGCGCGTATCGGTCGCCCGATACCGTTTACAGCAGGAAAGGGCTGTACGATCCCGCCGAACACTCGCCCAGCGAATTCTGCCTGCCGCCCTGCGGCGCAGAACTCCCGGACCGGGCTTTCTGCGGTCCTGCCGGCTGCGCCATGCAGACCTTGGCCCAAATCACCCCGGGATAACCGCCGGAACGGCCGCAAAAGTTCAAAGGTCGGGCATCAAAAGCAGATCGGGCAGGCTGCCGATCGCCCTTTTTGTCGCAGCGTAGCCCGCGGCGTCGCCGATGCCGATGCTGAGAAAACCGCCGGCGTTGGCCGCGTCGATGCCGGCCACCGCGTCCTCCACCACCGCGCAGACGGAGGGGGACAGCCCCAGAAAGGCGGCTCCTTTCAAAAAGACCTCCGGATCCGGCTTGGACCGGGTGATGTTGGTGCCGTCGGAGACGGCGTCGAACCAGCGCGCCAGATCCGTCCGCTCCAGGATCAGCTTGGTGTTCCTGCTGGAGCTGCCGATGGCCAGCTTCAGACCGCGCGCCCTCAGGGCGGAGAGGGTCTCGCGCACCTCGGGCGCCACGGCATCCGGCGTCAGCGTCATGAGCAGGGCCCGATAGCGGTCGTTTTTGCGGGTGGCCACCGCCGTTTTCTCCTCGTCGGAAAGGGTCAGGCCGCCGTTTTCCAGGATGATTTCCAGGGACGCCATGCGGGACACGCCCCGCAGGCGATTGTTGACCTGCCGGTCGAAGGGGATCTTCAGCTCGTCGGCCACGGACTTCCAGGCCACGTAGTGCAGTTCGTCGGTGGACAGCAATACCCCGTCTAAATCGAATATTATGCCTTGCATCGGTGGGCTACCTCGTTTTGGAAATGTTCCGCACGCTCTCCCGCTCCACCAGCCGCACGGGCAGGATCAGCTGCCGCTGGGCGATGGGCTCGCCCCTCAGCTGGCTCAGGATCATGTTCGTGGCCAGGATGCCCTTCTGTTCGGCGTCCTGATGGATGGTGGTGAGGGTGGGGTTGGTCAGCTGGCTCAGATAGTTGTCGTCAAAGCCAACGATGGATTTGTCTCTGGGCACGCACACGCCCTGCTCCCGAAGGCCCGCCATGATGCCGGCCGCCAGAATGTCGGCGGAGGCGAATATTCCGGTGATCTCCTTCTTTTGGCTGAGGAGCACGCCCAACCGGCGGCCTTCCTCTACGCTGATCTCCTGGGTGAATACCAGCGTAGGGTCAAAGTCGATCCCATATTCGGCGAGAGCCCGGCAGTAGCCGTCCAGACGCTTCTCCACCACGCCGCCGGGGCGAATGGAGGGGGAAGCGAAGGCGATGGTCCTGTGCCCGTTTTCCAGCAGGTGCTTGGTGGCCATGTAGCCGCCCTTCTCGTCCTCCAGACCGATGTTGTACACGTCGGGCTGGTCGATATAGCTGTCGATGAGCACATAGGGGATGCCCAGCTTCTGGGTGCAGGTGAAAAAGTCGTCCTGGAACATGCCGGTGAGGATCACGCCGGACAGCCGCCAGCTGCGGCTCAGGAAGTCCAGCGCCCGGGCGTTCTCCACGGAGCGGATCATCAAATAGTATCCCTCGGCCCGGGTCCGGCTCTCGATGCCCTCCACAAAGGAGCCCAGGAAGGGGTCGCTCATGGTGCTGCCCATGTTCTGGGGCGTCATGTGGGTGATCACGCCGATGATGGAGGATTCGGCGTTGGCCAGGGTGCGGGCCGTCATGCTGGGCACGTACTGCTCCCGCTCGATGATCTCCCAGATCTTGGCCACCCGCTCCGGGGAGACCCGGCTCGTCCGATTATGGACCACGTTGGACACGGTGGTGATGCTCACACCGGCTTCGGCGGCGATATCTTTCAAAGTGACCATGGCGACTTCTCCTTGTTCATATGTGCATCAGCTTATCAGTTTTTCCGTCGATTTGCAAGATTTTCCGTTATTTTTTTGTTATGCCGATCCGCTGCGGATATAAACAGGGGGGCAGTGAAACTGCCCCCCGGGTTACGCTATTGGCGATTCCTCAGCCCAACTCAGCCAGGTAGTCCTTGATGGGCAGTTCGCCGGGCTTGCCGGTTTCGGGTACGGTCATGCCGGCCAGAATGTTGGCGGTATCGATGGGCGCCACGGGTTCGGCGAAGCCGATCTCATCCACCCAGATCACGCAGGGCGCGAAGGCGCGGATGTGGAAGGCGTTGGTCATGCCGGGGAAGCCGGAGGCCTCCAGGTCGATGACCAGGGTCTGCCATTCGGTGGTGATGGCGGGATGGCTGCCGTCAGCCAGCACCAGATCGGAGAACCGGGCGGCGTAGAACTTGGCGTCTTCGGGATGCCAGTCCATGATGAGCTTGGTCTCCTCACCGCCGACTTCGCCCTTGATGCGGATCACCAGGTACTTGCACCAGGAGATGTTCTCCAGGGCCCACATATCGACGGCCTCGCCCCAGTTGGCCAGCCAGTCGCCGGCATGGGCGAAGTAATCGTCCTCGGTGTCGTAGTCTTCCTTGTCAAAGGCCTTGGGGCGCATATCCAGCTTGATGGCGCCGTCCTCGTTCTTGCCGCGGAGGTTGGCCCAGTTGTCCCACCAGAGGTTGGCGCCGTTGGGCGCGAGATCCGGCTTGGCGTTGGGATCGCGATCGTCGAAGTTGTCCCACAGGAAGGCGATCTCCACAGCGGGGGCTTCAGCGGGCAGCTCAGCCAGGTAGTCCTTGATGGGCAGTTCGCCGGGCTTGCCGGTCTCGGGCGCGGTCAGGCCATCCACCACAGCGGCGGTGTCGATGGGCGCCACGGGCTCCGCAAAGCCGATATCGTCGATCCAGATCACACAGGGCGCGAAGGCGCGGATGTGGAAAGCGTTGGTCATGCCGGGGAAGCCGGAGGCCTCGAGGTCGATGACAAACTCCTGCCACTCGGTGGTGATGACGGGATGGCTGCCGTCAGCCAGCACCAGATCGGAGAACCGGGCGGCGTAGAACTTGGCGTCTTCGGGATGCCAGTCCATGATGAGCTTGGTCTCCTCACCGCCGACCTCGCCCCGGACGAAGATGGTCAGGTACTTGCACCAGGAGATGCCTTCGATAGCCCACATGTTGACGGCTTCGCCCCAGTTGGCCATCCAGTCGCCGGCATGGGCGAAGTAGTCGTCCTCGTTCTCATAGTCCTCGGGATCGAAGGCCTTGGGCCGCATATCCAGCTTGATGGCGCCGTCCTCGTTCTTGCCGCGGAGGTTGGCCCAGTTGTCCCACCAGATGTTCTGGCCGTTGGGGCCGAGATCCGGCTTGGCGTTGGGATCGCGATCGTCGAAGTTGTCCCACAGATAGGCCACTTCCACCGTGGGGGCGGGCTTTTCTTTAGCCTCTGCCGCGGCGGGTTCCTCGGCGGGCGCTTCGCCCGCTTCAGCGACCTCTACGCCCAGGTACTCAGCGATGGGCAGGTCGCCGGGCTTGCCGGTCTCAGGCACGGTGATGCCGGCGAGAATGGTCTCCTGGCTGGTGGCGTCGATGGGGGCCACAGGCTCGGAGAAGGTGATCTCATCCAGCCAGATCACGCACTTTTCAAAGGCGCGGATGTGGAAGGCGTTGGTCATGCCGGGGAAGCCGGAAGCTTCCAGGTCGATGACCAGATCCTGCCACTCGGTGGTGATGGCGGGATGGCTGCCGTCCTTCAGGACCAGGTCAGAGAACCGGGCCGCAAAGAACCGGGAATCTTCGGGATGCCAGTCCATGACGAGCTTGGTCTCCTCGCCGCCCGCTTCGCCCTTGATGCGAATGGTCAGGTACTTGCACCAGGAGATGCCGTCCAGGGCCCACATGTTGACGGCTTCGCCCCAGTTGGCCATCCAGTCGCCGGCGTGGGCAAAGTAGTCCGCTTCGTTTTCAAAGTCTTCGGGA
>JAZRUD010000396.1:0-1040 GCA_045652385.1 Clostridia bacterium | reverse complement strand
GTGCTTTTTTCGTGATGCCGTATGGCGCTAAAACTGTCCGTAGATGAAGTCCGCGGCGGTGTAGCCCGGGCCGTAGGCGCCGAGAAGGAGCGTGAGGAGCAGGAGCAGCCCGGCGGTGAGCCAGAGCTTTGCGGTGGTGTTGAGATATTTGGTGCGGAAGGAGCCGTCCCCCTTCCTGAGGGAGACGAAGAGCATCAGGGCAACCATGGCGAGGACCACGACCCATTGCGCTATAGACATGCCCCCGGAGGAAAGACACTCGATGAGCACACCGCCGTCCCAGGCGGTGAACAGGGACGAGAATGCCCGCCACACGTTCCGGGGGGTGTCATAGATATCCCACATGCGGATCAGGCACATAAGGAGGAAGGTGCGAAGGATCTCGAAGGCCCCGTAGGCTTTCCTCTCCTTCAAGCCCGGGAAGCGGCGGTGGAACCGCTCGTATAGGGGCTTGAGGGTGAGGGAAATGATGATGACCGTCCCGTTGGTGAGGCCCCAGAGGGCGTAGTTCCAGCCCGACCCGTGCCAGACGCCGGTGGCGAACCAGGTGACGAGGGTGGCGGCGGAGGGGGGCAGGCGGGACAGGAAGCCGCCGCCGAATCTCGCGCGGAGCTTCTTGGTCCAGCGCAGGAAGGGCTTCGACACGTTCAGGGGATAGAACACGTAGTCCCGGAACCAGCTGCCCATGGTCATATGCCAGCGGGTCCAGTATTCCTCGATGTTTTTGGAAAGGTAGGGCCGATCGAAGTTCTCCGGCAGGGTCACGCCGAAGAGCTCGCCCACGCCCAGCGCCATGTCGATGCCGCCGGTGAAGTCCGCGTAAAGCCGGACGGCATATACGATCATTCTGAAGAACACCCAGCTTCCCGTATATCCGCCGAGTTGGGGCATGGCTATGGCGAGCAGCCGGTCCGCCACGATCAGCTTCTTGGCCGCGCCCCAGGCGATGCGCACCAGGCCCCGGCCCAGGCGGTTCAGATCGAAGTCCGCGCCGTCGGAGAGGGTCTTAGAGAGCAGGTCGTACCGGCTGATGGGCCCCT
>JAZRUD010000395.1:0-2970 GCA_045652385.1 Clostridia bacterium | reverse complement strand
GTCGTCCAGCACCCGGCCCCCAAATCCCAGCACCTGGCCGCCGATACCCTGGATGGGATAGATCAAACGGTTCCGATAGGCGTCGTAGACCCGGCCGGAGGTGGGATTCTTCACCAGCAGACCCGCGTCCAGCAGCTCCTTCTCCGAGAAGCCCTGGCCCATGAGATGCTTCATCAGGTTGTCCCAGCCCTCAGGAGCGTAGCCGATGCCGAATCGGAGGATGATGTCCTTCACGAGGCCCCGCCGCTGGGCATAGTCCCTGCCGGGCTGACCGTCCGGCCCCAGGAGCTGCTCACAGTAGAACCGGGCCGCGGCCTTGTTGGCAGCGTACAGCCGTTCCCGATAGGCCCTCTGACGCTGGAGATCCCGGTCGTTCTTCTCCTCAGGCAGCTCCATGTGGGCCCGCTCCGCCAGAAGCTTCACCGCTTCGATGAAGGTGAGATGCTCCATATCCATGATGAACTGGATGACGGTGCCGCCGGCATGGCAGCCGAAGCAGTAGAAAAGCTGTTTGTCGGGGGACACAGAAAAGGACGGCGTCTTCTCCCCATGCAGCGGACAACAGGCCCAAAGCTTGCGGCCCTTGGGCTTGAGCGTCACATAGGAGGAGACCACCTCCGTTATCTCGTTCTTGGACAGAAGCTCGTCCATCCATTCCTGTGGAAACGCCAATCCGATGCCTCCGAAAACTATGGGCGGTCATTCCAAGCCGCCGGAACGAACAGCCGCTGATACTCGTGGATGGCGTAGGTGTCCGTCATGCAGGCGATATAGTCCGCTGCGATGCGCTCTGCGCCGTCCTCGTCCAAATGGAACAAAAACTCCTTGGGCAGCAGCTCGATGTGGTTCAGATAATAGGTGTACAGGGCCTCAACCACGCCCCGCGCCTTCTCCTCCTCCCCCTTGGCGACGGGGTTGAAGTAGACGTTTTCGTACATGAAGTCGCGAAGCCGGTCGAATTCCTTCGCCGCTTCCGCCGTAAACGCGACGCGCGGCTGGCCTATGCTCTCCCGAAGCACGTCCAGTATCATGCTGTTGATGCGCTCGCTGTGAGTGTTGCCAAAGCGCCTGCGGCAGCTCTCCGGAATATCCTCGGTTCTGAGAACCCCGGCCCGGACTGCGTCGTCGATGTCGTGATTCACGTAAGCGATCCGGTCCGAAAGGGACACCACCATGCCCTCCATGGTGGCAGGATGGCATTTCTTGGGGTGGTTCACGATGCCGTCCCGTACCTCGAAAGTCAGGTTCAAGCCCTGGCCGTCGTTCTCCAGCTTGTCCACCACCCGCAAACTCTCCTCGTTGTGGCTGAACCCGCCGGGGACCAGCCCATTGAGGACGCCTTCGCCGGTATGGCCGAAGGGGGTATGTCCCAGGTCGTGCCCCAAGGCGATGGCCTCCGTCAGGTCCTCGTTGAGGCCCATGGCGCGGGCGATGGTCCGGGCGATCTGGGACACCTCCAGGGTGTGGGTGAGCCGGGTCCTGTAGTGGTCGCCGAGCGGCGCAAGGAACACCTGGGTCTTGTGCTTCAGCCGTCGAAAGGCTTTGCAGTGGAGGATCCTGTCCCGATCCCGCATAAAGCAGGTGCGGATCTCACATGGCTCGATCGCCCGCGCCCGACCCTTGGTGTTTTTGGACAGGGTGGCATAGGGAGAAAGGCTTTGCTCCTCCCAGGCTTCCCATCGGGACCGAATGGAATCCTCTGCCATGTCCGCCTCCAAAAAGGTTCACTGATAATTCATATACGCCGGTTTCGGCCATTTTCCTTTTTGTTTTTTTCTTTTTTGCCAAATTGCCACGATTCAAGAAAAAAGCCGGAGCATTTCGCTCCGGCAAAAGTCTTTCCCTTTCGGCTTACGCCTTGGGGATGTAATAGATATCGTGGTTCTTCCGGTCCTGGCCGAGGCCGCCGCCGATGACCTGTTTGCCGTTGAAATACATGCCGGCTGTGGCGCCGCCGTCCAGATTGTAAGCGCGGACACAGCCCAGGGAATACATCAATTTGGACAAGCTCTCAAAATCGAGGCAGGTCCTGTCCTGACGGACCTTATAGGGCGGCACGTACACAAAGCGATAGTGGCCTGGTTCACAGTAGCCGACGACGTTGCGGATATTGGCCGGGCTGACGCCGTTGGGATCGCTGAAGGTCGTCATGGGCTGCCCGTTCTCGTCCAGCAGCGCCGGCCCAAAGCCCAGCACCTGCCAAACGTTGGGATCGCTCAGGATCTCCTCTACCGGAACGCTTTTCGCGAAATAGGTTTCCATATGCCCGTCCCGATAGATCACGCCCACATCGCGCTGGGGATCGTGCTGATGGGTGGAACCGTTCTTGCCTTTGATCTCCTCCCCGTTTCGAACGATCAGCCCCTTCTCGCGGGTCAGGGTGAAGTCCCCCGATACGGCAAATACGGCGTCGTATTTCTTGGCTATTTTCTCCAGCCCTTCGGTAGCCCAGCGATCCGTATACGCCCAGGTCTTTGCCGGGTCGCTTTTGAAATCCTCCATGTTCTGGAAATACACGTCCGCCATGAAGTATTGATAGGTGTGATTGGTGATGGTTTTTGATTCGTCCACCACATGAGAGATGAAGATGGCCAATGTCTCGGACTGGTAGCTGGTATCCGTAAGCACCGGTTCGCCGGTGACGAACTTATCCTGGAACTTCCCGTCCAGCACCCCCAGCTTGGGCACGGGGGTGGCTGTGGGCTCCGGCGTTGGCACGGGCGTAGGCTCCGGCGTGGGGGCCTTGGTCACCGGGGGCTCCGTAGCGCTTTTCGTGGCGGCCGCGATCACCAGTTTCTGCTGCTCCTGGGGCGTGGCTGCGGGTACATCAGCCTGTGCCGCCGTGTTTTCTGTGGCGGCCGGCTCTATGGTCTGGGCAGCATCGCCCGTACTGCATCCGGCGAGGAGCAGGAAGCACAGCAAGCATACAATCAGCGTTCGTATCTTCAACAAAGGATTCCGCCTTTCGTC
>JAZRUD010000394.1:0-1758 GCA_045652385.1 Clostridia bacterium | reverse complement strand
GCTACGATCCGACTTATACTAAAACCATCCTATGAAGAAAAAAGGAGGGATCTCCCTTGACCTTCGACGTCAATCATCCCATTCTCTTTCTGCTGGTAGCAGGTATCGTGGCCGTGGTACTGGCCCAATCGGTCTTTTTCCTCGTCAAGGCCTGGAAACGGGGCCGGGCGCTGGGAATGGACAAGAAGAAGCTCCGCCGCATTGCGGTGACCGCCTCGCTGTTTACCGTGGCTCCTACCCTCGCCATCGTCATCAGCGTCGTGGCCCTGGCCAAGGACCTGGGCATCGCTCTGCCGTGGCTCCGTCTCAGCGTGGTGGGCTCCCTCTCCTATGAGACCATTGCCGCCACCAACGCCGTCAATGCCATGGGTATGACCTTCGGAACCATTACCGAGATGACCGCCACCCAGTACGTGACCGTTGCCGGCGTGATGACCCTCAGCATCATGGTGGGCATCTGGCTGGTGCCGGTGGTCTGCAAGCGGTTGCAGAACGGTATGATCTCCCTGGAAAAGCGGGATCAGAAATGGGCGGATATCTTCTCGGCTTCCATGTTCATCGGTATGATCGCCGCCTTCGTTGGCTACGTATTCTGCGACGTATCCACCGTCTTCCAGGGCTCCACCGCGGGACTGATCCCCGTTTGTGTGATGGTGGTGTCGGCGGTCCTGATGGCGGGATCGGGGCTTCTGGTCAAGAAGCTGAAGATCCGCTGGCTCTCCGACTACGCCCTTCCCATCAGCCTGATCGCCGGTATGGCCTCTGCCATTCCGATCACGGCGTGGCTCTCGTAAAGGAGGTATGATCCATGAAAAAGCAAACCATGACCTATATAGACTCTGTCCATCGCTGGGGTACCGTATGGAACCTGTCGGTGATGGTGATCCTGCTGGCCTTCCCGGTGGTGGTAGGCCTGATCTTCGGTGCCGGCCCCGACTGGAAGGGCCTGCTCCTCGGTCTTGTGGCCACGGCCCCCATGTACTGGGCGGTGGGCGTTATCGAGACCTTTACCTTCATCCCCATGCTGGGTGCCGGTGGCTCCTACCTGTCCTTCGTAACGGGTAATATCTCCAACCTGAAGCTCCCCTGCGCCATCAACGCTTTGGAGCAGGCCGGGGTCAAGGCCAACTCCGACGAGGGCGAGGTAGTCTCCACCATCGCCATCGCCGTTTCCAGCATCGTCACCACCCTGATCCTGGTGGTAGGCGTCCTGCTGCTGGCCCCCCTCTCCCAGGTCCTCAGCGCCGAGATCCTGAAGCCCGCCTTTGCCCAGATGCTGCCCGCCCTCTTCGGCGGCCTCGGCGTGGTCTTCGTCTCCCGCAACTGGAAGATCGCCATCGCTCCCGTGTCTCTGATGCTGATCCTGTTCATCACCGTCCCGGCGCTGAATGCCGATGCGGTGGGTATTATGGTGCCGGTGAGCGTTCTGTTCACCCTGGGTACCAGTCGGATCCTCTACAAGAAAGGCTTGCTGTAAGGTGGCGTGATGGAATTTGTCTATGCCATCGGCGGTCTGATCGGCCTGCTCTTTATCGTGATCCTGATCCGCACCCTCTGCTTCCGTCCCCGCCCCACGGCGGCCCATGGGACCGAGTCGGTCTCCTTTGACAGCGATCGGGCCATCGAGGCCCTGCAAAAGCTGATCCGGTGCCGGACGGTCTCCTATTACGACCCGGCCTTGGAGGACGACGGAGAGTTCGAAAAGCTTATCGCCCTCCTTCCTGAGCTCTATCCCCACGTGACGGCGGCCTGTCCTCT